>CAVJCN010000225.1:0-3977 GCA_963647945.1 Absicoccus sp.
TTTCTCCTCTAGAATTTTTGTCTAAAAAGTGTTGCACTTGACTTGACAATCTGCCCTGGAACACCAGTGGAAATCCATTGACTGGAAGAAAGCGGAAGCCGAGGTCAATAGGCTGCAAGCCCGGATTGCTAAGGCGACCCAAGAAAAGAAATGGAACACAGTGAAGCGATTACAGTATCTATTGACCCATTCGTACTATGCAAAAGCGTTGGCAGTCCGAAAAGTGACCACTAACAAAGGGAAAAAGACGCCGGGCGTGGACGGTGAGCTATGGTCTACTCCAGCCACAAAAATGCGCAGTGTTCTGACTCTGACAGACAAGGGCTACAAAGCAAAACCCCTCCGCAGGGTATACATCGAGAAAAAGGGCAAGAAGGCAAAGCGTCCGCTTGGCATCCCCTGCATGTATGACAGAGCCATGCAGGCACTTTACGCGCTGGCCCTCGACCCGGTGTCAGAAACAACGGCGGACACGAAGTCCTTTGGCTTCCGCCGGGGGCGGTGCGCACAGGATGCCTGTGAATATATTTTCACAGCACTCAGTCGCAGTTACTCCCCGCAGTGGGTGCTGGAGGGCGACATCAAAGGGTGTTTTGACCACATCAGCCATGATTGGCTCATAGAGCACATCCCCATGGATAAATCTGTATTGAAGCAGTTCTTAAAAGCCGGATTTGTATTCGAGCAGGAATTATTCCCCACTGACGAGGGTACTCCCCAGGGCGGTGTCATTTCCCCTATCCTCGCAAATATGACGCTGGATGGAATGCAAAAAGCCCTGAGTGACCACTTTGATTTGAGTGCCAAAGGTGAGGTCAGCGCATTTGTCCATAACAAGAGCAAAGCCAATCTGGTGCGCTATGCCGACGATTTTATCGTCACAGCGGCTACAAAGGAGATTGCGGAGGAAGCAAAAGAAATCATTCGTGATTTTCTGCAAACCAGAGGGTTGGAGCTGTCCGAGGAAAAGACGGTCATCACCCACATCGACGACGGTTTTGATATGCTGGGCTGGACATTCCGCAAATACAAAGGAAAGCTTATCGTCAAGCCGTCCAAGAAGGCACTGAAAGCCTTGAAATCTGCCCTGTCCGAGACGATTCTCGGGCGCGGTAAGGCCTGGAAACAGGAAGTCCTGATTGAAAAGCTGAATCAGCAGATTCGTGGTTGGACAAATTATCATCAATCGGTCTGTGCCAGCGAAGCCTTTGCCCATATCGACTACATTCTCTATGAACTGCTGTGGCGATGGGCGAAGCGCCGTCACCCCCACAAGGGGAAGTGGTGGGTTTCCACCAACTACTGGCACCGCAGGGGCAACCGGAGCTGGGTGTTCTGCACCGAGGATAAAGAACTCCTGCGAGTAGACCACATTTCCATTGTCCGTCACACCAAAGTACGAATGGACGCCAATCCCTATTTTGACACCCAATACTTTGTTGACCGTAAATTCCAACATGGCATGAAGCGGCTATCTGGACGCTTTAAGCAAATCTGGAACAATCAGCATGGGTGTTGTTATCACTGTGGACTTCCCATGGACATCAGCGACGAGAGGGAGATTTTCTTCAAAGTCCCGAAAGCCATGGGCGGCAAGGACGAGGTGCGCAATATGGCCTACGTTCACAAGCATTGCCAGCAAATTTTCTTGGAACGCCGCGCAAAAGCGTGATGAAATGCTTGAGCCGTATGAGTGGAAACGCTCACGTACGGTTCTTAGACGAGAAAGCGGGAGTAATCCCGCCGACTTAGTCGACTATGAGGAACTCTGCTCATCCCTCGGCGGCTGCTATATTGACTTTCTTTCCGGAGAGTACACCATTAACCCCTTAGAGCCGAAAGCATGGACAGAGCAGGCAGTGCCTGCACCCAATTCGCGCACCGAGATAAATGATGAACCAAGCGTCAGCGCCCGCGATCAAGATGGCTTTGTACCGGAAGCGTTTAGAAAAGTAACACGGCTTTCACAGCACATTGCCTTTCTGAAAGATTTTTTTCGCAGCTACAAGGATTTCACCGATTCACAGATCGACACAATCGAAATCCTGCTCTCCAAGCTGTATGCCCGATTCGGCATTACCGACAGTACGGATTACAGCATGAAAAAGCCCTCGGACTTTCCGGTCATGCAGGACTTTTACGAACTTTGTGAGGAAGAGTTTATGGCCTATGACAAAAAACGCAAATACCTCTACACAGAGGAAACGCTCCAAGAGGTCTGTCTCGGCATCCACTCCATGTGTGTCGGTTCGGAAAGCAAATATTTCAACGGACACACCAACATTACCGACTCCAACTTCCTCGTATTCGGTGTGAAGGGGCTTATGGATACCAACCGCCGACTCAAGGACTGTATGCTGTTTAATATCCTGTCCTTCATGAGCAACGAGCTGCTCGGCAAGGGCAGTACGGCGGCATCAGTGGATGAACTGTACCTCTTCCTCTCAAATATGACTACAATCGAATATCTGCGGAATTGTATGAAGCGTGTGCGCAAAAAGGACTCCTCGGTTATTCTGGCAAGTCAGAATATCGAGGACTTTTTGATTCCGTCGATTCGGGAATTTACAAAGCCGCTGTTCTCCATCCCGACGCATCAGTTTTTATTCAACGCCGGACAGATCAACCCGCAGGAGTATATGGACGCACTGCAAGTTGAGCCGAGTGAGTTCGAACTCATCAAATACCCGGAACGAGGCACTTGTCTCTATCGGTGCGGAAATGAACGATATCTCCTGCAAGTCATCGCACCCGAATACAAAGCGGCTATCTTCGGAAAGGCCGGTGGGCGCTGATTTTCGCATGAAAGGATGTGAACGCCTATGAGCGCAACCGTTGCGGCGGCTCTCAAAAAGATAGCCGTCGCTGTTCTGACCAACAAAAAACTGCGGCGCGTCGTGCTTGGCATTATCCTCGGTATTATTATCATCATTATGATGCCGATGGTAGCAATACTCTCTATATTCAGCGGCGACATCAATATCGACACCGACCGCCTGCAGAACATCGTGATGGAGGAAATGTCCGATGAGGAAAAAGCCAAGTTGCAGACGGTCGAGGATATGATGAACGCTATCGAGTCTGCCATGACCGAAAAGGGCTTTACAGCAGAAAGGACAAAAGAGGCACAGGTGCTGTACACCCTCGCCTTATATGACTATGCCCAAGCGGACGACTTTGTGGATAGACTCGTCGGGTGCTTTGCAGAGGAACAGACGGACGAGCAGCTCATCGCTGCCGTCAACTCAGCATTCGGCACGGAACTGAAAAACGAGGATTACAGTAAAATAATGAGTTCCATCCGAGCCAAGGTAATCAATGTTTCAAAATTCGTCGATCCCGAAACAAAAAACAATGTTGACCTTGCAGAGTGGGCAAAGCAGGCTTACGCAAAGAAATGGGGCTATGTATACGGGACATACGGCGAGGTGCTGAACGAATCCATACTCACGACGAAAATATCTCAATTCCCGGAACAGGTCGGCGAAAATGAGGAATTCATTCGTCAGCATTGGCTCGGCGGCCGCACCGCCGATTGCATCGGACTCATCAAAGGTTATGCGTGGTTCAACTGCGACACCGGACAGATCGAATACCGCTCCAACGGTGTCCGGGATACCGGCTCCGACCCTATGCTCGATATGGCTACCGAGAAAGGCACGATTGATACGATGCCCGACATTCCCGGCATCGCCGTATGGATGGACGGCCACATCGGCATCTATGTCGGGGACGGGCAAACCATTCACGCTGCGAACACGGAATTGGGTGTTATTATGACGCCCCTCGCGCGGTCAGGATGGTCGCATTGGCTCAAGATACCGTATATCACCTATTTGGAAAATACCGAATAAGGAAAACTCAGTGCGGCGGGAGTGATCCTACCGCACTGAACATAGCAGTTGATTCTTTCACGATTCGGTGGTATAATTAATTCAACCAACAGAATTTACGAGGTGATTAAACATGAACAATGT
>CAVJCN010000226.1:0-3966 GCA_963647945.1 Absicoccus sp.
ATGCAACACATATCACTAACCAAAGCAGATATGCAATGCAGGAAAAAACAAACGAGCCTTTGTCATACATACTGTTACGCAAAATTGCAAAGCCTGTAACCGCATTAAAAAGCATACCACCTATGACAGTCCAAACTGCTTTCCGAGTCATGATACAATCCCCGTATCTTTACAGAATTTATAAATTACACCTGCTACATCTCGTTGTGCTCGTTTTAGGGTTACATTGGTTGCATTATGCATTTTATCCTCGTTAAGGGAATTCGCATTGCTATAATTATTTCTCGCTACAGAAGCACTATCATCAGCTATAGTAAGCAATGTTTTCCCATTATATGCGGATATTGCAGAAAGAGACATTGAAGTTACCTTATTAGTTGCGTAAGCACTTGAAATCGTCATCATTAAAATCAAACATACACATCCAAGTCCGAATAATCTTTTTTTCATAGCTGGTTTCCTTTCATCAATCCTCAGTATTAATCGCGATTCCCATAGATTTTTTATTTCCACATTGCTTTCACCTCCAGCACCTTATCAATCCCTGTGAATTATTTTTCAGGCTGTAAAAAGCTCATTTTTTCCCTTCTATATAATATTAAGACGAAAAAACTCGCAAAGTGCAACAAAGTTTTTTATATTTTTTTAAATTTTTTATTCATACCTGACACCCGGCACTTTCAGCCAGTGTGTCCATGTCCCCGCGGACAGTCTTGTTTCCAAAATGCCTGCGCGCGTATTGGCAGCTTCGATCACCTTGCCGTCCCCGACATAAATGCCGATATGCCCTTTCTGCCAGACCGCAATGCCGGGGATCTTCGGCATCGAAGAAATTGTTCCTTTTTCTTTTGCCTTTTCAAACATCCCGTCTGCACCGACATCGGCGTGTCCGCCGCGTCCGTGCTCGATTCTTTTCGTTTCCGGATCCAGCCACAGATAGCCTTTGATGAGGCCGACGCAGTCTGCCGTGCGTTTTCCAAGATAATTTTCGCTGATGAACTTCTTTTCCGTGCCAATTTCCGCAGGATACTGCTTCAGCTTCTGCTGAAAGGCTCTTGCTGTCAGCACTTCGCCGTAAGTCCCCCAGACATAGCCCCAGCCGCCCGTTTTTGCACGCTTTGCCCATAGCGCAAGATCGTGCGCATTTTTCGTCTTTGGATTTTCATAGCCGCTGAGATTGATAACATCTGCACTTACAGCACTAAGCAGCGCTTTTAGGTCATCATCCGAAACCGAAATTCCGAACGCCTTTCGGATTTCTTCGATCAGTGCATCCGTATCCTCACCCTTTTCAAAACAGTCTGCAAGCTTCTCCGCAAAGCCGGGCTGCTCGCCTTTCTCATAGAGGAATACAAGATAGATGGCTTTTGCCTCTTCTGCCCTGCCGCTCAGGTCTCTTTCGGAAAGCGCCTTTTCAATTTCAGAAAGCACCGACTCCATCCTTTCATACTCCCGCTGCTGATTCTCCGGCATCTTACTTGCGATGCCCTCGAAGAAATTTCCGGCATCTTCGCTTTCTGAAAAGAATTCGCACAGCGCGCTGACCGGCATGACGGCAAAAAGTAGAAAGCCTAAAAGAATCGCAAGTACCGTATCCCGCACCCGTTTATCACTGACCGCAGCAAGCGCCAATCGTTTTAAGGCCATCCGCATCTATCTTCCTCCTGCCTTTCCAAACAGCGCTTCTTTGTAGTCCGGCGCGATCACCTGCAGCAGATACCGCTCGCTGCCGCAGCGATATAGGGCGGTGCCGCGCTCCGGGTATTTGATCAGCTCGTACTCGCTTGGCTCGACCTGCAGCGCATCCATATATTCTTTTGCGTTGATCTGCCCGGCGTGAAACAGAAACTGATGGGTCGGAATCGAAAAGAGCGGCTTGGTGTATTCCTTGACCGCAGGGATCAAAAAGTCCTCGACATTTTGACTGGCGATCGCAATCGAGGAATCTTTTTTACGGTCACGCTTCATGCCGTTTCGGATGTACTCAATCGCTGTCATGTTCGATAAAAACAGATACAGCTCATCGATTGCTGCCAGCGTGTTTCCTCTGGATAAGAGGAGATTGGACATATACGATAAAATGTTAAACAGCATCGCATCCTTAAGCTTCTTATTCGTATCCATCAGGCCCTTCACGCCAAAACACAAAAAGTCATCGGCTTTGATGTTCGTATGACCGTTAAAGAAGCGGCTTTCTGCGCCCACGCACATCGAATGAATGCCAAGGCAGACCCGCTGCAGGGTTTCCTCGGTATAGATCTCTTTTTTCGATGCGTCGTAGTTTTCATAGGCTTCCTCGCACAGCGCATAAAAGTCCTGCATGCGCGGATAGTTTTCCGGCCGCATGCGTGCGTAATCGGTATAGTCATTGATGCCGAAGTTTCGGTAAAGCTGCGCCAGCAAAATCTCAATCGTATCGATCTCTTGATCGCTGAAATCCTTGTAGCAGCGGAAAAAGTCCTTTAAGAATGCGATATGCTGCGAAAGTCTTGTGCTTTTGCGAAACGCTTCCGGCACAGCCTCTGTTTCTTTTTCTGCTTTTTCATCGCTATCATCTGGCTCTGCCCACATCTTCGGTTCGAGCGGGTTGATGATATATCTGCCGCTGAGAAAGTCAAGGTAAGTGCCGCCAAGGTTTTCACAGAGTTCCTGGTACTCGGCCTCCGGATCCAAACAAATAATCTGCTTCCCTGCCTCTCTGGTGTTTACCAGAAGCAGCTTTAACAGATACGACTTTCCCTGCCCGGAATTACCGAGGATCAGGATGTTGGAATTGGTCTTATCCTCTGCCCTGCGGTCAAAATCCACCAGCAGGTTCGTGCCGTACTTATCGCGCCCGATATATAGCCCTTTCGGGTCGGTCTTTCCGGAGAAATTAAACGGAAACAGATTTGCAGCCGACGAGCACGGAAGCACCCGCTCAAAGAGCGCGCCAAACATATTTTCGCCAAACGGAAGGCTCGATAAAAACCCTTCCTTCTGCCTAAGCGTCAGTTTATCCACCGTGAGCTTACAGCGTGTAAGCTCCATGTCAATTTCGCCTGCAAGCGCAAGAAGCGCTTCCTGCGAGCGTGCTTTGAGTTCTAAAAAGACCGCTACATGAAGCAGCGGCTCGCGGTCTTTTCTGAGATTGGCAAGCAGGGTCACAACATCCTCTAAGTTTCCGGCGGCTTCAATCGTTTCATTCACATCGCTGCCGCCGGATTTTAATTTGTTTTTTCGCGCAGCGTTTTGAATGATCTTTCGCTGCTCGATCGGTTCGACCAGCCGATGATAAATCTTTAAGGTCACGCCGTTTCGGTCCGCAAGCTGCGAAAAGACTGCCTGCGCCTCGGTCGACGGCGGATATTCTTTCACCGCCCATACCATGCGGTAAGTATCACCGAGAATGTAGTATCCGGTGAAAAAGCGCAGCGCGCTTGGCGTGATCAGATCAAAGAAATCTTTGGTGCGGATTTCTTCTTGTTCTTCTTCTGTGATGACTCTATCTTTTCGTTTCCATCGCATCCTCGTCCTCTCCTTCCAAGTTAAAATACTGCATGCCGTCAAAGTCCGGCATAGCCTGCCCATTTAGCGACGCGTCAAAGTAGATGGCAAGCAGGCGCTTGATCTCGGTTTTGCGAAGCCTTCGCACTTCAAAGCCCTGCTCTGCGATAATTTTTTCCATGCGGTTTGCTTCCGCAAATTCCGCGGCATCGTTTTCCTCTTTCATCTTTTTGACAAACAGAAACTGCCGGGAGGTCGCCATCTCAATCTGCATCCGGTCTAAAAACTGCATATCCTTTTTCAAAAGCCTTAGCACTTTTGGATCCGGATGCTCTTTGCTTCGCTCTTTGAGATACCGAAGGTTCTCATCGAATCGTTCGGCGGCGTCCATGCACAGGATCCGGATGTCCGGCAGCGCAGAAAGCACCATCATCAGGTGGCGCTCCTTGATTTCCACGCTTTCTCTTGACAGCACCGAGA
>CAVJCN010000227.1:0-3963 GCA_963647945.1 Absicoccus sp.
ACCCTGATGAGGTCGTTGTAACCGAAAGCGAAGATCGCCGGGGAACGGTAATCGAGCTTAGAGTCGCCACCGAAGACATGGGAAAAGTGATCGGTAAGCAAGGAAGAATTGCCAAAGCTCTGCGTACCGTTGTTAAGGCTGCGGCCACGAGAAACAATCAAAAAGTGACAGTTGAAATCGTAAAAGAGTAACGATTTGCTAAAAAATTTGGGCACATACTTTAGACAAAATTCAGATGTTTAGGTATGTGCCTGTTGTATAAGCGCGGGAATCCGAAAAGCACAGAAATCCAAAAGGTGCGGAAAGTGGAAAAGCACGGAAGCGGAAAAGCGCGGAAAACGGAGAAAAGACAACAGGGCATGGAAAAAATTAAAATCGGAAAAATTGTAAACGCAGTGGCGCTTCGGGGCGAAGTCAAGGTATATCACTACTCGGATTATAAGGAAAGATTCGAGGAAATTGACAATATTTTACTGGAACACAAGGGAAAGTACGAAGAATACAGCATCGAGGGCACAAGATATCAAAATGAAATGGTGATTCTGAAACTCAAAGGCGTAAGCGACAGGAACGCCGCCGAGGCTCTCAAAGAGCGGGATATATATATAACAGAGGCAGACCTTCGGGAGCTGCCGGAGGACACATTTTATGTCAGAGATTTAATCGGCTGCAAAGCGCTGAACGCAGAAACCGGCGGGGAAATCGGCGAGATAACGGATGTGCTCCAAAATTCGGCCCAGGACATTTACAAAATCAAACTTCCAAATGGAAAAGAAGCCCTGATTCCGGTGGTGTCAGAGTTTGTAAAGGAAGTTGACATCGAAAAGAAAATCGTCAAAATAAAGCTCATTCCCGGCTTCATTGACGAGGACGCAATAAAAGTGGAATAAACGCAACAGATACACGAAAAAAGGTCGAAAAAATAAGATGAAAATAAATATTTTGACGCTTTTTCCGGAAATGTTCACCGCTGTGACGGAAAGCAGCATACTGGGCAGAGCCGGAGAAAAGGGAATACTGGATATCAATTTAATAAACATACGGGATTTCAGCAAGGACAAACATAACAAAGCCGACGACTATCCCTTCGGCGGCGGCCTGGGAATGGTAATGCTCCCACAGCCCGTTTTCGATGCCCTGAGGTCGATAGAAACCGGCAAACCCGGCGAACCCGCGGAGGAACCCGGCGAATCGGAGGAAAGCCCCGGCGGCGATATCGCAGCAGAGGCTTCGGACAAGACGGAGGGAAAACCCCTCAATGCCCCTGCACCCTCCGCCCCAACCCCGAAATCCAAGATGATCTATATGTCACCCCGAGGCAAAATCCTAGACCGGGAAAAAATCGAGGAGCTTGCGGTGCTGGAGGAAATAACCATACTCTGCGGACATTATGAGGGCGTGGATCAACGAATCATAGACGAGTGGGAAATGGAAGAAATATCCATAGGCGACTATATCCTCACCGGAGGAGAACTTGCTGCCATGGTGCTGGTGGACAGCGTTTCCAGATTTATTCCGGAGGTTCTGGGCACAAAGGAGTCCGCCACGGAAGAATCCGTCTATTCCGGCTTACTGGAATACGACCAATACACCAAACCCCGGGAATACGAGGGGCTGCCCGTGCCGGAGGTCTTGGTAAGCGGCAACCACAAGCTCATCCATCTTTGGCAGTACGAAAATTCCCTCAGGCTCACAAAAGCGCGCAGACCCGACCTTTTTGCGGCATATGCGGAAAGGGCAGGGAGTTCGGGCGACCTGACAAAAGAGGAGAAAAAAATACTGGCAGAGATTTTTTCAGAGGCATAAAAAGCACAAAAAAGTATAAAAAAGACGAAAAAGCAAGAAGGAAAAGCCGGCAAAACCATAGATATTATATTGTATTGCACAGGCGCTTGTGGTAAAATAAAAAGATGAATACCGACAAAAAAAAGAACAATTCAAAGGCAAAAATATATATTTTGGGCTTTCTGCTGCTGTTTGCGGTATTGTATGTATATATCTACATCGTGCCGCAGGTTTCGGATATTTTCGTCGATACATATGTGGCAGAATACGGAACCCTCGAATCCGCAACTCCTGCGGAGTGCCTGTTTGTAAGGGACGAGCAGGTTTATACCGCTTCCGGTGCCGGTACGGTCAAAAAAGTAATTTCCCAAGGGAAATTAGTGCGAAAGGGCACGAAGGTGGCCACCCTCGGAGGAAGTGCCTGCTATACGGAAGAGCGGGGAGTGATCAGCTATTTTTACGATGGGCTGGAACAAACCCTCACCCCGGACAAGCTGGACAGCATCACGATTGAAAGCCTTGATAAGGCAAATGAAGAGGATTTCAAGGTGAAAAACTGCAAGAGCAAGAGCGCAGAAGCAGGGGACAAGCTCTTCAAGGTCGTGGACAACAAGGAATGGTATCTTGTGACATGGCTTACGGCTGAGGATGCCGAGGGAATCACAGAGGGCAAGAATGTCAGCGTTGACTTTAACGATGGGGTCTGCCTTAAGATGAAAGTAAAATCCGTGACTGCGGAGGCGGAAAAACAAAAAATCGTCCTTTCCTGCAACAGATATTACGAATTTTTCGATAAATACAGAACCAAAGATTGCAGGCTTATAAAATCCAGCCGCACGGGAATTTTGCTGGAATCCGCAAGCATCACCGAGGAAGAGGGACAAAAGGGCGTTTATGTAAAGGATAAATTCGGAAACTACAACTTTACGCCTGTGAGCATTTTGGGCTCAGAGGGCGGCATGACGGCAGTTGAGAAAAACTACTACTACGACGCAGAAGGCCAAACAGTTGCTACCGTAAAGAATTACGATGAAATATTAAAAGTCAAAAACGAAGGGGAGTGAAACCATGTCAATCAGAGATAACATAGCTCACATTACAGCGCTGAAAAACGCAGCGGCGGAGCGTTCCGGACGCAGCGGCGACGATGTGCTGCTTGTAGCCGTAACCAAGCTCCACGATGTAGACGAGATAAACGAAGCTATTGACTGCGGAATTACGGACATCGGTGAAAACAAGGTTCAGGAAATCATGAACAAGTACGAGGGCGTAAAACCCGTAAGATGGCACCTCATCGGACATCTCCAGACGAATAAGGTAAAGTACATCATTGACAAGGTTTGCATGATCCACTCGGTGGACTCGCTGAAACTTGCCGAAGAAATCGACAAGCGGGCGGCACAGCACGGAATCACCATGGACATACTGATTCAGGTTAATTCCGCTATGGAGGAAAGCAAATTCGGCATCACTACGGAAGAAACCGGACAGATGATCGAGAGCATTCTTGAAAATTGTCCGAACATCAGGATAAGGGGGCTTATGTGCATTGCTCCTTTTGAGGAAAATCCGGAGGACGCCAGAGAATATTTTGCGGCAGTGAAAAAACTTTATGATGAGTACGAAAAAATAGACAACCCAAGAATAGACTTCAAATATCTTTCCATGGGAATGTCAAACGACTTTGAGGTGGCGATTGAAGAGGGCTCCACGCTGATCAGAGTAGGAACATCTATATTTGGGGTCAGAGATTACTCAAAAAAAATGGGAGGAAATTAAGATGGGATTTTCAGAAACAATAAAAAAGCTGGTAGGAATCGATGAGGTTGAAGAGGGAAACCTTACCGATGAGGAAATTCAAGTGGCAAAAGAACAGGTCATCAAGGAGGAAACCGCGCGCAAGCCCATTGCAGGCTCATTCCAGCCTAAGGCGCAGGCAGCCGACAGCCCAATGGCAATTCCGATTGAAAAGAGAGTTTCCATAGCGGGCACAAACACCTTCACGCTGGTGGTTATCGAGCCGAAGAGCTTTGATGAATGTCCGAAACTTGTGGACAGCCTCAAAGGCAGAAGACCGGTGGTTATCAATTTAGAAAAAATTGAAACCGAAACGGCGAAAAAAATCTTTGATTTCCTCAGCGGAGCAACCTACGCATTGAACGGCAATGTTCAGAAAGT
>CAVJCN010000228.1:0-3939 GCA_963647945.1 Absicoccus sp.
GTAACTGCGATGAGGAATTTATCCTCGGCAAATTCCTTAATCGGAATTACCGCGGTGATTCTCTCACGCTGCATAAGGTTCAGGAAGTTTACCGCCGGAGTGCCTTTTGCGGTTCTCGTGGCTTCCGGAATCTCGTAAGCCTTTATCTTATGCGCTTTTCCCGTGTTTGTAAAGAACATCAGGTAATCGTGAGTTGAGGTCATGATCAGGTTCTTTACGAAGTCGTTTTCCCGGGTGGTGATGCCGGTAACACCCTTGCCGCCTCGTCTTTGGGACTTGTAGGTGTCTACCGGAACCCTCTTGATGTAGCCAAGGTGGGTCAAGGTAACGCAGACATTTTCCTCCTCGATCAAATCTTCTTCATCGATTTCGGTTTCGTCTGCTTTAATCTTGGTTCTTCTCTTATCTCCCCATTTTTCTTTGATTTCGACAAGCTCTGTCTTTACAACTCCCATCAGCATATGCTCATCCTCTAAGAGTTGCTTGTAATATGCAATCTTCTTGATGAGCTCCTGATATTCGTTTTCTATTTTCTCTTTTTCCAGTCCTTGCAACCTGCGAAGCTGCATATCCAGGATAGCCTGTGCCTGAATTTCGGAAAGCCCGAAGCGCTCCATGAGTTTTTCCTTGGCATCGTTGTAGCTGTTTCTGATTATCCTGATTATTTCATCAATATTGTCAAGGGCGATTCTGTAGCCTTCTAAGATGTGCGCCCTTGCTTCGGCTTTTTTCTTGTCGTAGATGGTTCTTCTGGTTACCACCTCTTTTTGGTGTTTGAGGTATTCGTCCAGGATTTCCCGCAGAGTCAAAATCTTCGGTCTGCCGTCTACGATTGCAAGCATAATCATGGAGATGCTTTCCTGCATCTGTGTGTGCTTGTAAAGTCTGTTAAGTATAATCTGGGCGTTTGCATCTTTTTTGAGTTCGATGACAATTCTCATTCCCTTACGGTTTGATTCGTCCCTGATTTCGGAAATTCCCTCGATTTTCTTGTCTTTCACCAGCTCCGCCATCTTTTCGATGAGCCTTGCCTTGTTAACCTGATAAGGAATTTCGCTTACGATGATCTGCTGACGGCCCTTGTTGGTTTCTTCGATTTCGGTGACCGCCCGAACGACTACCTTGCCCTGTCCCGTTTTGTATGCCTGCTTTGCGGAGTTTTTGCCCATAATAACGGCACCTGTAGGGAAATCCGGCCCTTTGACGATTTTGCACAATTCGTCGATGGAGCATTCCGGTTCATCGATAATTTTAACTGCCGCGTCAATGGTTTCCGCAAGGTTATGCGGCGGAATCGAAGTTGCCATACCTACCGCGATACCGTTTGAACCGTTTACAAGCAGGTTCGGGAATCTGGAAGGTAAAACCACCGGTTCCTTTTCTTCTCCGTCAAAGTTCGGGATGAAATCAACGGTTTCCTTGTCTATATCTCTAAGCATTTGCAACGCAAGGGGAGTCATTCTGGCTTCCGTGTAACGCATTGCCGCAGCGCCGTCACCGTCCACGGAACCGAAGTTTCCGTGTCCGTCAACCAGCTGGTGCCTGATATTCCATGGCTGTGCAAGCCTTACCATGGCATCGTAAATGGATGAATCCCCGTGAGGGTGATATTTACCCATTACTTCGCCGACGATACGGGCGGATTTTTTATGCGGCTTATCCGGAGTTACTCCCAGCTCGCTCATTCCGTATAAAATTCTTCTGTGTACCGGCTTCAGTCCATCTCTTACATCGGGAAGGGCCCGGCTTACGATTACGCTCATGGCGTAGTCGATATATGATTGCTTCATCTCATCGTGAATCTCGTGTTGAAGCATTTTCTGGTCTTCAAGTAATGTTGTCATTTTTGCCCTCCCTCCTTATGCATCTATTGTCGCGTACTGCGCGTTGTCTTCGATAAATTTCTTTCGCGGCGGAACCTTGTCACCCATGAGAGTGGTGAAGATTTCGTCTGCCGCTGCGCTGTCTTCCAGCGTGATCTGTACCAGCGTTCTGTGGTTAAAGTCCATTGTGGTTTCCCAAAGCTGCTCCGCGTCCATCTCGCCAAGACCTTTATATCTTTGGATATCCGCCTTTCCCGGCTTGTCCGCGATTTCTGCCATGAGCTTCGCCTGTTCTTCTTCGCTGTAAGTATAGTGAACTTCCTTGCCTTTCTTTACCTGGTAAAGGGGCGGCTGGGCAGCGTAAACATAGCCTTCTTCAATCAAAGGCTTCATGTATCTGTAGAAGAATGTGAGTAAAAGGGTTCTTATGTGAGCCCCGTCCACATCGGCATCTGTCATTATGATAATTTTGTGATATCTCAGCTTTTCCAGGTTAAAATCCTCGCCGATTCCGCAGCCGAAGGCGGTTATCATGTTCTTGATCTCTTCGGAGCTTAAAATCCTGTCAAGTCTTGCCTTTTCAACATTTAAAATCTTACCGCGAAGGGGAAGGATCGCCTGTCTTTTTCTATCTCTGCCGTCCTTTGCGGAGCCTCCCGCAGAGTCACCCTCGACTAAGAAGATTTCCGAAAGAGCCGGATCCTTTTCGGAGCAGTCTGCCAGTTTTCCCGGAAGAGAAAAGCTCTCCAGCGCGCCTTTTCTTCTGGTCAGATCTCTGGCTTTTCTTGCGGCTTCTCTTGCCCGAGCCGCTTTGATGCATTTTTCGATGATGATCTTCGCCTGGGTCGGGTTTTCTTCCAAGAAAGCAGTAAGGTTTTCATTGGTGGATGTTTCAACAAATCCGCGAATTTCCGAATTTCCCAGTTTTGCCTTTGTCTGTCCCTCAAATTGCGGTTCTTCCAGTTTTACGGATACTACCGCCGTCAGTCCCTCTCTTACATCTTCGCCGCTTAAGGTGTCGTTTTCCTTGAGAATCTTGGATTTCTTTCCGTAATCGTTGAAAACTCTGGTGAGTGCGCTCTTAAAGCCCACGATATGGGTACCCCCGTCTGTGGTGTTGATATTATTTGCGTATCCTAAAATAAGCTCGCTGTAGCTGTCGGTATACTGCATTGCAATTTCAACTTCGCAGGTTTCTTTGATAATTTCAAAATATATAACTTCCGGGTGGAGAGGGTCTTTGTTTTTGTTGATAAAGCTTACAAATTCCTTGATTCCTCCCTCGTAGTGGTAGGTTTCGCTTCTCTTTTTTCCTTCCCGATCGTCTTTAAAGACGATTTTGATGCCTTTGTTGAGGAAAGCCATTTCTCTGAGCCTGTGTTCCAGCACATCAAAATCGAATACCGTGGTTTCTGTGAAGATTTCCGGATCCGGCCAAAATGTTGTTTTTGAACCTGTCTTTCTCGATTCTCCTACTATTTCCAGCTTAGATACGGTCTTTCCTTTTTCGTAGCACTGCTTATAAATCTTGCCGTTTCTTTTGATTTCAACTTCCATATGTGTTGAAAGGGCGTTAACAACGGAAGCGCCTACGCCGTGCAGACCGCCTGATACCTTGTATCCTCCGCCGCCGAATTTACCGCCGGCATGGAGCACCGTGTGGATAACTTCCACCGCAGGGATTCCCATTTTCGGATGTTTGTCAACGGGCATTCCCCGTCCGTCATCCTCTACAACGACAGAATTATCCTTTTGGATGGTAACATTTATTGTTTTGCAATATCCTGCCAGAGCCTCATCTATACTGTTGTCAACGATTTCGTAAACAAGGTGATGAAGCCCCTTTGGGCCTGTGCTTCCTATATACATTCCTGGTCTTTTTCTTACAGCTTCAAGACCTTCCAGAACTTGTATTTGTTCCGCGCCATATTGACCGTTTGTTTTTTCTTCTAAGCTCATTTTTTCTCCCTTTTCTCTGTTTTTTATAACAGGTAATCAACTTATAATATACCATAACAAAACAAAAATTTCAATAAAAAAAGAGGATTTCCCGTCTTTTGGCGATTTATCATCAAATCTTTCTAAAACATGCCTGAAATCCTCATTTATTCGTCAT
>CAVJCN010000229.1:0-3937 GCA_963647945.1 Absicoccus sp.
AGCAGCGCCGTGCAACAATTTATCTGAATTTACTGTGGGCGCAGAAAGAGAGTGCTTCTGTTGGCAGAACATAAACCACTGTATATCACGGCGAAAGGAGACCAGCTATGAAAAGTCAAGAGGAAATTAAGAGTTAACAAGACGGGAAGGATCGAACAAAACATTGTGCTTTAAAAGAGTGAAAATGACACGAACGAGTTTGTGAGCGACATGACCTAAAGCACCATAGTGACTGAGACCTTGAGAAAGCTTCAGTTGGTAATAATCGGAAAAGGTATCGTTGCGAAGAGAGAGTTGCCAAGCGGAATTGATTAAAGCGAACCGCAGCATTTTAGAGCCGCGTTTGGACATTTTTGTGGAACGGGCTTTGAACTTGCCGGATTGGCAAACAGTAGGGTCAAGACCGGCATAGGCAAGGAGCTTGGCAGGAGAAGAAAAGCGGTCAATGTTACCGATTTCACCCAAAATCATAGCACCGTCAATAGCACCGATTCCGGGAATGGACATAATGACGGAATCAAGCTCACTCATCGTAGCTTTAATAACCTTTTCAATCTCATCAATTTGCTGTTCCAATAGCTCGATTTGCTGAATGGTTTGAGCTATTTGAATGGATATGTAGGGGTTCTTCACTCCAACTGAGGATTTAGCCAGACTTTTTAAGGCTTCGGCCGTACTTCTTGAGAAGCGTCCCTTGGAAGCTTTTGAAAGGAGCTTGCTTAAAGAATCTAAGCGTAAGGCGGCTATCTCTGCGGGTGAAGGACACCGCTTCAAAAGCGTATAGCAGGTAGAAATGTGGATGCCGGATTTAAAAAATGAAAGCAATTCAGGAAAAAGTAAGTTGACATAACCCGAAAGCTGAATTTTAAGTCTTGCCTTGGACTTTTTAAGGTTTTGACGAAAACGGCAAAGAGATTTCAGCTTTAACGATTGTGCATCCTGCTCGGTGTATAAGCGATAAGGATTGACCATAAGAGATTTGATAATCAAAAGAGTATCAACCTTATCGGTTTTGGTTTTTCTGATGTTGGTTTTACGCAAAGCTGCGGTTTGAATAGGATTGATTACAGCAAGCTTGTAACCGGAATCAAAGAGAAAACAAATAAGATTTTCGGCATAGATGCCGGTAGATTCAAGTCCGATGATTGTTTGTTCTTTCGGAAAAGAAGCAATTTTTGAAACGAGTTTTGCAAATCCGGGAGCATCGTTGTCAAAAGCAAACGGTTCAACGAGAACAACACCATCCGAATTCATAGCAGCTGCGTAATGCGTGGTTTTAGCTACATCAATACCGACATAAATCATACAAAAGACCTCCAAAAAATCAAGATACACCGCACTGAGCCACCGGAATTTATCCGCGTAAACTTGCGTGACATAAAGAATCGCAAAAGCGTTCTATCCAGCTATAAACATTTAGAATAAATCCGTGGCAATACACTCCTTCAAGTCATCAAAGTGACAAAAAACAAATAAAAAGTCCACGGTGTTCTAAACAATTATATCACAAATCAGACCATTCGGCGCGGTGCGCCGCATATAAAAAGCTTCAGTCGCTACGCTCCCTCAGCTTTTTATATGCCTATCTTTGAGGTGAGTGTAAATAATTCAGAAAGGGTATGATGTAGCCTTAACTATATCATACAAGAAAAAAATCATGAGCGAACAGACTCGACAACAAGTAACTATAGCGGTTGACTTAAAAAAATACCGTATTCGCATTTATCGAAGCACACTGGCTTTGCTCGGGACACCCAAGTATGTTCAGTTCCTTGTCAGTCCTTCAGCTATGATGCTTGCTATCCAAGGAACGGACAAGAGAACAAATTATACTCATCGCGTAAATTTGGCTGCACTGCATCCGGATAACTCCTACGAAATTTACAGCACTTCATTTGTCAATAAACTTTGCTCCCTGGTGGAAGGATTGGATAGCGCTTACGCATACAGACTGACCGGAGAGATTATAGCAGAAGAAAATGCAGGTGTTTTCCCACTCAGTTCTCTCCAAAAAATTGATGGATTGGAGGAGCGATAATGGAGTTGAAACGGCTGAAAATAGACGAAGAATTCAGACATTTAATCCGTCCACTGCGGCACAGAGAGTTTTTACAACTCGAGCAGAATATTATAAATGACGGCTGTCGTGACCCTATCGTTGTATGGCATGACACCATTGTAGACGGTCATAACCGTTATGAAATTTGTATGCGCCACAGCATTCCCTTTGATACAAAGGATATGGAATTTGAGTGCCGAGAGGCTGCTGTCGCCTGGATATGTGCCAATCAACTCGGCAGAAGAAACATTACCGAAGAGACTCGTAAGTTCCTTATAGGTATGCAGTACGAAAATGAAAAAGTGGTTACTCGAATTCGCAATAAGATAGGGAGAAATCAGCACACCCTGGATATATCCACGATGGATGAAGAGGATGCGGACAAGGCTTGCCGCCATTGGACGGCACAGAGAATTGCCGAAGATAATAATGTATCTGCTGCCACTGTGCAGAAGTATGCCATATTCACGAGAGCGTTAGAGGAAATCGGAAATAAAGAGCCGAAATTAGTTCCCAAGATTCTTTCGGGGCAGTACAAGATTGCTCATAAGCATGTGTTGGAAATGGCGGAACTAAATCCACAAGACCTTCGGCGAATCAATCGGAAGATTGATCGAAATCCTGCTGAGTTTATGCATTACAAGGCCACACGGCCGGTTGTACAAGGGAATAAATCAGTTTATTCCGAGGGGGATATTCCTGCGGGGCCTTCCGTGAAGGATATGCCCGAGTATGATCCGGATGCGGAAATCAGCAGCTTGACTCTGACAATTCCATCGTGGAAAAGTTCTATTGAACGGGCGAAGAATACAGCAGACCTCACCGTTGTTTCTCCCCGGGCTAAAGGTGACTTGGCACAGGCTTTGCGTGAGCTGCGAAATACGATAGCGGATATGCTGTCGGAAATGGAGGATACATAACATGGATGATTATTCGCCGTTTGTGCCGAATGTTCATTTTGAGAAAATTCCAATCAAAAACCTGGTTTCGAACCAGGATTATCAACGAAATCTGTCGCAGGCGCGTATTGAGAAAACGGCAGAAAACTTCGATCTGTTTCAAATTAATCCCGTAAAGGTCAGCCGAAGAGACGGAATCAATTATGTTTTTAACGGGCAGCATACCATTGAAATTGTTGCACTTGCTTCCGGCTCTCGGGAAACCCCAGTATGGTGCATGATCTATGATGATCTGTGCTACGAACATGAAGCTGATATCTTTGCCAATCAGATGAAATTCACGAAGAACCTTGTGCCTTACGAAATTTTCGTAGCAAACTTGGAGGCTCAGAACCAAGAGCAACTTATGATTCGGGATTTGGTGGAGTCTTACGGTTTGAAGATATCTGCCAAGAGAGCACCGGGGCACATTTGTGCTGTATCTACCTTGGAGGCTATTTATTCTAAATACGGATACCAGGTTCTCAACCGTGTTCTTCGCCTGATCATCGGCACATGGGAGGGGGACTCCAATTCCTTCTCCGCCAACATTATGAATGCAGTTACCAAACTTTGTGTGGTGTATAAGGAGCAATTAAAAGATGAGGTGTTCAGCGAGAAACTCGGTGCTGTTTCCATTAAACAATTGACTCGTACTGCCAGGGATAGGCGAAAGGGTTCAATGGGCTTTGCCGAAGCGATGGTTATTGAATACAACGGTAAAAGAAAAAGCAACGCGGGCAAACTATTCATGAACAAACTCTATGCTCGGGATGTTTCTCTCTGGATTGAACCGGACGAGAATGAGAATTTTGACGATTCCGAAGCCTTTGAGAATTTCGCTATCGGACAGCTTGGCGAAGATGAAGAAAGCGATAATAACGAGAGCAATGATTAATAGAGTCAGCGAATAAGCAACTATGGCTTATTCGCTGCTTGC
>CAVJCN010000230.1:0-3925 GCA_963647945.1 Absicoccus sp.
ATATCGGCGAAAGTGTGAATAATAGACAAGAGGAGAACACAAATGAAAAGGAAAATTTTTAGAATCGGGGCGATTTTGACGGCGGTTTTGGGAGTGGCTGTCTTGTTTTCGGCAGGGAGCACCGGAGGCGAGGGCATCGTCAGGAGCGCGATCTGTCAGCGTACGGAAGTGATGAACGACTATTTTTCAGGAAATCTGAGTTACAAAGAAGCCTGTAAAATTCTTAAGGCTACCGAAAGCGGTGTCTTGCTGGAAGAAGATATCGACTCCCTTAGGAATTTTTTTGCCACGGATATCGAGGAGGTTTGCGGTTACAAAATAAACAATATTGAAATCAACTATGAGGACGAAGATATTATCTGTGCTTTCGTGTCCATGAACTGGGTCGTACGCGGTTTGGACGAGCTTTATCGCGGCTCCGGAAAAGAGGAGATTACGGGCAATTACAGTATAATTATAGAAAAAGAGGATAGCACATACAGGCTGGCGCAGTTTTCTTAAAATTCCCCCGAAATTACGGTAAAACTGCCGACTTTTTTGAAAAAAACTGTTTATTTTCTGCGATTTTTTGGTATAATGTTTTAGTAAAAACGAACGGTTCTGAGGGACTGATTTTTTAATATAAATACCAAGTTCAAAGGAGCGATACTATATGAGAAATGTTTATCTCGACTACTCTGCGACCACACCGGTCAAAGAAGAAGTTTTAAAAGAAATGATACCTTATTTTACGGAAAAGTTCGGCAACCCATCGAGCCTTTATGACAAGGGACTTGAAGCCAAGGACGCTGTGAACCATGCAAGAGAACAGATTGCGGCTTTGATTAACGCAGACCCGAAAGAAATATATTTTACCGCTGGGGGAACCGAATCCGATAACTGGTCGCTTATGGGCGTGGCGGACAAGCTGAAAGACAAGGGAAACCACATCATCACCACAAAAATCGAGCATCACGCGATTTTGCACACCTGCGCTTTCCTGGAAAAACACGGCTACGAAGTTACTTACCTTGACATAGATAAGGACGGCAGGATCAGCCTTGAGCAGCTGGAAAACGCCATTACGGACAAGACAATCCTTATCAGCGTTATGATGGTAAACAACGAAATCGGAACAGTTCAGCCGATAAAGGAAATCGGAAAGATCGCAAAAGCCCATAAGATTATTTTCCACACCGATGCGGTTCAGGCCCTTGGAAATGTACCTATCGATGTTAAAGACATGGGAATTGATCTGATGTCCATGTCCTCCCACAAAATTTACGGCCCTAAGGGAGAGGGCGCCCTTTTCATGAGAAAGGGTTTGCGGATTTCAAACTTCATCCACGGCGGCGCTCAGGAAAGCAGTAAGAGAGCCGGCACAGAGAACCTTACGGGAATCGTGGGATTCGGCAAGGCGGCGGAGCTTGCAAAGGTAAATTTTGAAAGCCATGTTAAGCATTGCAGCGAGCTTAGAAATTATTTGGTTGACAGGATCCTCAAAGAAATTCCGGATACACAGCTCAACGGAACCCTGGATGGAAGACATCCGGGAAATGCGAACATCACTTTTAAATACATCGAAGGAGAGTCAATCCTGCTGCTTTTAAACCAGTTTGGAATCAGCGTTTCCACAGGTTCGGCTTGTTCTTCCGCATCCCTTGAGCCGTCACATGTTCTGACTGCTCTCGGTATTCCGGTGGAGATGATTCACGGAACGGTGAGATTTACCGTAGGCGACTTCACGACGAAGGAAGACATAGATTATGTAGTTGATAATCTGAAAACGATTGTAGAAAAATTAAGGGCATTATCCCCGATTAATGCAGAGAAAGGTTGGTAGAAATATTATGGCATTATATAACGACACGGTAATGGAACATTTCCTTAACCCTAAAAATGTAGGAGAAATGGAAAATCCCGACGGAAAAGGCATCTACGGAAGCCCGGTTTGCGGCGACATGATGCAGATTGAAATTAAGGTTGACGAAAACGATATCATCACGGACGCGAAATTTAAGACCTTCGGATGCGGTTCGGCGATTGCATCCTCCAGCATGGCGACCTCAATGATTATCGGAAAATCCGTTGAAGAAGCCTTAAAACTTACAAATAAAGAGATTATAGACGAACTTGGAGGACTTCCGGCAGTCAAAGTCCACTGCTCCGTTCTTGCAGATAAAGCGATAAAAAATGCTATTTACGACTATGCGATGAAAAACGGCAAGAAGTACAAGGCGCTGGAGGGTTACGACCCCAACGCAGATGAGGACGAGGACGAACATGGAGCTGAACAGGAATAAAGTATTACTGGGATTAAGCGGCGGAGTCGACAGTGCGACCGCCGCTTTATTATTAAAGGACAAAGGATTTACTGTCACCGGATATTATTTTGATGTGGCGGGAAACAACGAAAAGGGTAAAAATGAGGCGGCGGCAGTGGCTGCGCAGCTTGGCATCGACTTCATATACGAAGATGTGTCCGCTGATTTCGGGAAAATCGTTATCGGCAATTTTATCGATGAATATCTTCACGGAAGAACTCCAAACCCCTGCGTTATGTGTAACCCCAATGTGAAGTTCAAGCGCCTCATAGCCCACGCAAACGAAATCGGAGCATATTATATCGCCACGGGGCACTACTGCCGCATAGCCCGCGATGATAGGGAGGACAAGTTCTATATAAGGCGTGCCGCCA
Source organism: Absicoccus sp. (assembly GCA_963647945.1). Classification (GTDB taxonomy): domain Bacteria; phylum Bacillota; class Clostridia; order Peptostreptococcales; family Anaerovoracaceae; genus CAG-238. The sequence goes on from CAVJCN010000230.1 coordinate 2,678, forward strand.
GCGAAAAGAAAGACCAGTCCTATATGCTGTATCGCCTGGGTCAAGAGGTTCTGAGCCGTTTGATTTTCCCCTTGGGAGAGTTTGAAAGCAAGGATGTAACCAGAAACCTTGCCCGGGAAAACAGCCTCCAAAACGCAGAGAAAAAGGACAGCCAGGAGATTTGTTTCATTGATCCTACGGACAGCTATGGGGAATATATTAAGCGGGCGGGATTTTCTTCTGCGCCGGGGAATTTTGTTGACAAAGCCGGCAGGGTTTTAGGCAGGCATGAGGGAATCCTTAACTACACCATAGGGCAGCGAAAGGGTCTTGGAATTGCCCTTGGAAAGCCTGCCTTTGTCACCGAAATCGACTATGAAAAAAACACGGTTACCTTGGGGGACAACGCGGATCTGTTTAACAGGGAAGTCATCTCCGAGAACAATGTATTCGCGGCACACCCTGCGGAGCACTATAATGGAAAAAAAGTCCTGGCGAAGGTAAGATATTCGGCTCACCCTACGGAAGCGGTTATTAAAATCGCCGGAAAGCAGGTCATTACAGAGTTTAAGGAAGCTCAGAGGGCGGCAACACCCGGTCAATCCATAGTTTTTTACGAGAAAGACAGGGTAATCGGCGGCGGATTCATCGAAAAATAAAGAAATTTTCCCAAATTTAGGGCGGTTAGCATGATTTTATAGAAAAATAAAGAAAAGTCTATGGTATACATAGACTTTTTGCACTAAATATGATACAATAAATCATTAAGTTTTTTTGTTAAAAACTACAAATTAGGCATGATATTGTATACATTTTTCTAGGAGGAATTTTACATATGGAAAAGTTAGGGTTAAACGAAATACGCTCGAGATTTCTCAAATTTTATGAAAGCAAAGACCATTATGTGGGCAAATCCGCAAGTCTTATTCCGAGAAACGATAAGTCAATTCTTATCATAAACTCCGGAATGGCACCACTTAAAGCATATTTTGCGGGCACCGAAACCCCGCCAAAAAAGAGAATGTGCACCTGTCAGAAGTGTATCAGAACAGGGGACATCGACAATGTGGGTCACACCGCAAGACACGGCACTTTCTTTGAAATGCTGGGAAACTTCAGCTTTGGAGATTATTTTAAAAAGGAATCCCTTACTTGGGGAATCGAATTTTTGACGGAGCACCTTGGATTTACCATGGACAGGCTTTGGGCCACCGTTTATCTTGACGATGAAGAAGCCATCGGAATCTGGAAATCCTTAGGAATGAACCC
>CAVJCN010000231.1:0-3915 GCA_963647945.1 Absicoccus sp.
TGATCGACTCGATGACCTCGTTGTTCAGCTTTCCGTCCTGAGAGAACCGCTTCAGCTTGATGGCCTGGGCAAGGGATGGCGTGGCATCTGCGTAAGAGATTTGCTCCAGCAGGGCACTCTGCTCCTCTTTTTGCAGGTATGAAAGCTCCACCGCAGGCCTGAACGCAATACGCCCCTCGTCAACCAAATCAAGCAATTCCGGAATGAGCTCTGTGAGTCGGATATAGCGGCGCACTTGTTCTCGGCTTTCACCAGAGTCGTTTCCAAGCCTTGTAACCGATAGGGCTTCTTTGCCCGACAACTTCTCCACCACTGGTGTAGAAGTTAAATCTGTACGCTGTCCCTGCCGGTTCATGGCTTCAAGCCTCATCTTGTACGAAAAAGCCTTTTCACTCGGCAGTATCACAGAACGCTGCAGGTTCGATTCCACCATTAGAATAATGGCCTCATCACGGGTCATTTCCCGCACCTCGGCCTTCACGGTATCAAACCCGGCAAGCTCGCAGGCCTTCTTTCTGCGATGCCCTGATACGATCTCGTACCGCCCATCTTCCTTCGGTCGGAGTGTGACAGGGGTGATGATCCCACGCTCCTTGATGCTCTGAACAAGCTGATCCATGTCCTCATCCAGTTTTACCTTGAAGGGGTGATCGGGGAAATCGTCGATCTCCGAAAGGGGAATATCATAAATGCGCGGGAGCTTGTTTTCCTTTCGCTCCGCGTCATTCATGAAAAGCTCATCGTACCCGGTCAGGCCCAGATCGATTTTTTGCACGCTCTTCAATCTCTGTCACCTCCTTCGTGAGTTGCCCATACGCTGCTGCGACCTTGCCGTTCCTGTCGTGGGAGAAAATGCTTTCTCCGGAAAGACTGCACTCCGCAGCTCTTACCGAAAAGGGAATCTCAGAACGGAACACGCGGATGTTTTCTCCCACGGTAGAACGGAGCGAGGAAATAATCGCTTTGGCGTTGTTGGTGCGGTTATCCACCATCGTCAGCAAAATGCCGTCGATCTTCAGTCTTGGGTTGATCTGCCGCTTGATCTTTGAAATGGAGCGCAAAAGCAGATTAAGACCTTTGGTTGACAGGAAATTCGGCTGAGACGGGATAATCACACTATCCGCCGCAACCAGCGCATTGACCGTCATCATGCCCAGCGAGGGCATACAGTCGATCAGAATGTAGTCGTAGCTCTTTCTCATGCCGTCAATGGCGTTCTTCAGAACATACTCACGGCTCATGACATTGAACAGGCCCGTTTCCATGCCGGAGAGTTCAATGTTCGAGGGAAGCAAATCCACGCCTTCTTGGTGCCGGATAATTGCCCCCTCCGCAAGCGGCTCATCATCAATGACTGACTGCATAAGGGACGACAGCGATACCTCCAGCTCGTCTGGGTTCTTTACGCCGAGGCTCACCGTTAAGCTGCCCTGCGGATCAGCATCCACCAGCAGAACCCGTTTCCCGGAGCTTGCAAGTCCCACACCGAGATTGACTGTGGTCGTCGTCTTGCCGACGCCGCCCTTCTGATTCGTGATGGCGATCACCTTACAGTTTTCCATGGGGTTTCCTCCTTTCTGTGAATTTGAATCATTTCTGATCCACGAAAGCCTCGAAATACCTTTCGGGGCTTTCGTCGCTGCATTTCATTTTTCCTCGAACCCAAAATGCAGAAAAGGAAATCAACAGGCGTTCGGCTGCTGACCGAACTCATAGGAATCTCACCTCTGCCGGGTACTCCGCCAGCCCCATAGGGAAGTATCATTGTCCCTGAATCGTTTCATCGCCTTATCCGTAGCAAGCGGATATTTCAGAATGGTTCGGAATCGCTACCAACCTTGCTTTCCGTGATAACCCTTGCGGGCAGGAAGTTCGTGGCGCACCTTCATCCGGCTGGGGCTTCCGCCCCCGATCAGGAATGTACCTGTTGAATGTGTATTCGATTGTCAAGGTTCACGAGGGCGATTGTTTTGTCCCTCACTTGGTAGGCAACGAAAACGGGCAAAAATTAACCCCCTTCAAAAAATTTTTCGTTTTTTTGAAAAACGCAGATTTGCGAGTCCGTACTTGATTCTGAGATAATAAAAAAGCACCCTTGACGGGTGCAAAAACTAAAATAAAGGAGTTTTCGGTTTGATTTACTACACAGGCGATATTCATGGCGATCCATCTACAGTTATAGCGTTCTGCAAAACGCATGAACTCACAAAAACGGATACCGTAGTCATTCTTGGAGATGTGGGGGCAAATTATTACCGCAATACAAGGGATGATTTCATTAAAAAAATGCTTTCTGACCTTCAGCCGACTATTTTTTGCATTCACGGCAACCACGAAATCCGCCCAAGTAATATTCCAACATACGAAACAAAGAAGTGGCGTGGAGGCCGGGTATGGTATGAGTCGGTATACCCAAATCTGTTATTTGCAAAAGATGGCGATATTTTTGAAATTGAGGGCATTAAACACATCGTAATTGGTGGAGCTTACAGCGTGGATAAATACTACCGTTTGTCTAGAGGCTTAGGCTGGTGGGAAGATGAGCAGCCATCGGATGAAATAAAGCAATATGTGGAGATGCAGACACATACAAAATCATTTGACATCGTTCTTTCTCATACTTGTCCTTTCAAATATGAACCAATGGAAGCTTTTCTTCCCGGAATAAACGCAGACACAGTGGATACAAGCACAGAAAAATGGCTTGACAGAATTGAAAGCACGATTACTTATAAAGCGTGGTTCTGCGGTCACTGGCATATAGATAAAAAAATAGATAAGATGCACTTTCTCTTTCACGGCTTTGAATCGTCGTCACAATTCAGCAGGTAGAAATGCTCATAAGGTAAACCAACACAGAGCTCGCCTCTCGAAAGTACATTCCAAAGTGCCAAAACATGTTCCAAAGTATCAAATTGATACTTTGGGACACAATTTTGTCTTCGTAGCCAACGGGCTGATGGCTAAAACAAAAAGGACGAGCCATCCAATAATGGATAGCTCGTCCTTGTCTCATTTTGATTGTTGGCTGTTTAAGTGCTTCCAGCGTCGATAGTATTGCAGACTGCAGATGTGCCACTCGCTCTTTCGGGATATCGTCCTGAATGCGTTTGAACAGAAAAAATCAATCAGGTATATCTTGGGGATCATATTCTTCGCCCCGATGGAAAAGTACTTCACCTTTCTGGTTCTGCACCATCGGCTAATTACCGGAATACCATACCCGGTGATCTCACTAACCTTTTTAACTTCAAGAACATCTGGGTATTCTTTGAGGAGGAACCGATAATACTCATGCAAATCTTCGCCGTCAAGTTTAACCGCCGACGAATACTGCCGCCGAATCATTCCTCCGCTCCCTCCGTACCATCCTTCCGGCACAGTGTAGAACTCAGGATGATTTTCCCGATCTTCTATGAAAGCCATCAGATCTTCTTTCCTGATTTTGTAGCACCGGGTTTTCTTCCCCGAATAAATGCACGGCAGCTTTCCGCTTTTCAGATAATAGAGCGCTGTTCGTTTGCTGCAATGGCAAAGCAAGCGCACCTGTTCCTTGGTCAGAATATCCGGCACTTTCGACCAATCAATATCATTGGTTTTCATAACATACACCTCTGTCGTTTGTTCGGTGGAAGACACCTGTGTATGCTATGTCGTTCTAACATCGTTCTAACATTTCTAACGCGAATTCTAACAAAACCGCCAAAATCGGCTCATTTTTGGCGTTCACTCGAACCCATTGAAAAATCAAGCATTTTTCAATGGCGGATGCCAAATTGCCTTGATTTTACTGCGTTTTTCGCGGACAAATCAGCCTGAAAGCGATACGAGAAAACCTCGAAAGTAAAAATTGTCGAAAATCTCGAAATCAGTTGTACCTCACGGTACCGTGGGTTCGAATCCCACTCGCTCCGC
>CAVJCN010000232.1:0-3914 GCA_963647945.1 Absicoccus sp.
AGATGCCTCATAAAGCTTATGACCGCGCAGTCTGCCATTGAAGTGATGCCGTTTGCGGCAGCCTTTAAAAAGGAAGCGCCCAAGGCTTTGATTGTAAGCTCATCATCAAAATACTTCGCCATGCCCATACCTGCATATGCAGGTTTGTCCGGATTCTACTTGATGAACTTAGTGATGGCTTCAATCATCTCGGCTACGGACATACCGTTTAATATAAGCAAGCCCTCGAACATATTTGCTCCGAAGAAATGCAGATGTCCGTCTATAATTCCCGGGGTAACAAGCCTGCCGCCTAAGTCCTCGGCTTTTGCGCCCTCCGCCTGCTAAGGCTTCTTCGCTTGTGCCTATTTTCGCGTATATTCAAGGAAAATAGCGGCAGGGCTTTGACAAAATACCGCCTTAATTGGTATAGGCATAGTGCTTAAACAGCTTGTTCATGCCATAGGCGGTCGCATAGTTGATGGAATTGCCGTACATGGCATTCGGCATCACGATCCATTTCGTGCCCCACTCACCCGCATAATCTTCGCCGGAGGCAAGGGCAGAGCGGCTCACTGCATCGAGATCCTCCGCGGTAAAGGCATCCGTGAAATCGCCAATATTGTCCCCAAGAAGCATAACAATCTCATGCTGTTCGAGCTCAGTGGTCGTCGCACAATTTATCGCACTTCCGTCCGAACGCTGTCCGTTTGGATATGCCGCGCTTCCCTCGCTTATGGCGGTACGCACCGGCTCCTTGCTGGAGCCTTTGAGCTTGGTATCATTAACAATTAGATGCTGATCGTCTACCGGGAAGCCCAATTTCTCCATGGACTCATAGGATATGTCATATATGGTCTTGCCGTAGGTCTGATACAGACTGCTGCCTATCTCGGTTCCGTCCGCCTGGCAATACAGACCCTTGCCTTCCTTTGCAATCGACTGCTTATAAGAACTTATAGAATCTGACTGCCCGGGCTTATATGCCTGATCATATCTGTTTGTGACATAATAAAAATCAATACCGCTGTCCACACACTTTTTAACAAAATCAACTGCTCCCGGCAGAGCCGTGCAGGAATCGCTCATGACAAATCTGGCAAAGGCCGCATTGTTATAGTCGCCGTCATTTCCCACAACATCCGCGGTATAATTCGCTCCGTCCACGAGGGTATCGTCAATATCGCTGACTATGGCTACCCGCACACCGTTATGGAGCATACGCTTATTTCCGTCCTTGTCATTTTCCATAACCCACTGGGTATTGTCCGGATCCTCGCACATCGCTACCATTTCGTCTACATAATTTCCGGCAATTGCAAATCCTTGCATCATAAGGCCCTGACTTTCTGCCGAAAGCTGCCATGCAAGTCCGCTGCCCAGAAAATCGTATGCGGGATTCGGAGATATTCCCGTGTCCTGGGTACCGGCTTCTTGTGCCTGCTGCTGGGTACTGCTTAGGCTGCTTTCTCCGGCTCGTTTGCCGCTGTTATAGGCAAATATGACCAATCCGCAGACAAGCACCATGGCAAGCACGGCAGCTGCTATTTTTTTCATTTCGATCTTGTTTTCCATGTCTGTGCTCCTTTGTATATTGATATTTTATCGATATGCTATTTTGTGACGGCAACATACTGCTGATTCTTTTCGCTCTCCGCCATCACCTGATGGTCAAACCACTGACTGACATAACGCTCAAAGCTGATTGTATAATAACCGTCCTGACAATGGTCGGAGGTGTCGTAAGGATCTGCAAACACCAGTACATCATCGAGCATATTATCCGGCGTTCCCATATCATCGTAGCCAATCAGTACCATCCAGTGACCGCCCCACTCCACGCTTTCCATCACCACAGGTTTCTTTGCCTGTAGCTGCTCGGCGAAGAACTCTGCCATTTCCTCCTCCGAAGAAAAGGAATAGCCCTCCGCATCCTGCGTATCGGCAGAGGTCTTAACCTCAAAGCCCCTCGTTCTGAGGGCTTCCGCCACGGAGGCGGTGGATGCGCCATAAGAACCGTCCTCACGGGCATTGTCTATATAACGAATATCCATTTCCTTGTCCAGAGTATCCTCACCCGGAGCCTCGCCGGTCAGGTAATTCACCACCATCAGCACGCAGGAGGCACCGCAGCTGCGCTCGGAGGTCTGCTGATAGGTCTGAAAATGGTCGAGCAGAATCAGCGTATCCGAAAGGTCTGTCCCGTCGTAGTAATTGATTGCCTCAAAGTAAGGCGAGTCCTCTGCATTGCCCCAGTCAAGCATAGATGCCGCGGCTTCAATCTTTCCGTCTACCGGCTCCGTCGGCTCCAAACGCTGCACATATGGATATTCCTTTTGATTTCCCGCCGCTTCTGTTTCTGCAGAGGTGTCCGTACTTCCCGCGGCACAGCCTGCGAGCAGTCCAATCACCATAGCCGTAGCAAGTAAGAACGATAGTTTCTTTGTTTTCATTTTTATTTCCATATTCATATTCTTCCTGTATCGCAGCAAATGCTCCGCCCGGTGATAGGGAACATTTACTTTTGTCATCTGTAAATTTGTAAATTTGGCAGGGATAAAGCCTTGCAATATATAGAGTCTTGCAATATATTATAGCGAGCTTTTCTATTTTTTGCAAGAAATTTCACCGGCACCTTAACAAGTTTCGCAGTTTCTTAAGATAATAAGTTTTATTTGCTTTACGAAAATGCAAGGAAATCGGAACAGCAAAATTGCATTTGCGCTTGCAAAAGGCTGCCATCGGTCGTAAAATAGTTTCATATTATAATACCGTTACAAATAACACTACAATTTTGGAGGACGATACTGCATTGAACAAGGGAATCAGAGAGTTTTTAATACAGCACGCGGCGGCGCAGCCGGTGTCCTTTCATATGCCGGGACACAAGGGTTCACGCATTTACCGGGAAAACGGCTACGGGGATTTTTTGGACATGGTCATGGACTGCGACATAACTGAAATTCCGGGGGCGGATAATCTCTTCCAGACCGAGAGCATCATCGCGGAAACCATGGAAAAATATCGCAAGCTTTACGAGGTGAAGAAGTCCTACCTTCTGGTAAACGGCAGCTCCGGAGGACTGATTGCGGCAATCCTTGCTACCGCAGGCACCACAGGACGCGGCGGAAAGTTAATAATGGCGCGAAACTGCCACAAGTCGGTGTTTAACGCCCTTTCCATGGGAGATATAACCCCCGTGTACGCCTATCCCGAAACCTTAAGCGAGTTCGGTGTTCTGGGAGGAATCGGCGCGGGAGAAATCGCGAATTTGCTGGAAGAAAATCCAGAGGCAGAGGCGGTCATAGTGCCGTCCCCGAACTACTACGGAATTTGCAGCGATATTGCGAAAATCGCGGCCGAAGTACATAAACGCGGCAAAATTTTGATCGTGGACCAAGCCCACGGCGCCCATCTGAAATTTTTCTCGAAATACGGAATACCGGGCTTCCCGAAGCCTGCCGAGGAGCAGGGGGCGGATATTGTCATAAACAGCGTACATAAGACTCTTGCGTCTTGGACTCAAAGCGCGATCCTTAACATTTGCACGGATAGGGTGAACCTCAATGTCCTCGAGGACAAGCTGCAAGCTATCGAAAGCTCCAGCCCCTCATATCCGATGATGGCGAGCCTGGACATCAGTGCGGATCTTTTGCTGGAAAAGGGTGAAAAACTCATCGGCGAATGGGCGGAAAACCTTGATTTCTTCTATGAGAGGGTAAAAAAAATACCGGGGCTTACCATAATGGAAAACCCGAGCCTTGACCGCACAAAATTAAATATAGATATGTCGGCCTACGGCATAGACGGAAACGAGCTGGAAGAACTTCTGATGGAAAAGGGGATTTTCATTGAACTTGTCACGGGAAATATCATCATGGGCATGAGCGGAATCGGAAATACCCGCAACCACCACGAAAAACTGGCAGAGGCAC
>CAVJCN010000233.1:0-3911 GCA_963647945.1 Absicoccus sp.
CGATACGGCAGCGGCTCTCAGAAAAGAAAAAAACCGTGTCAAAGCGAAAAAGCAATTTCGGGTCGCCTATGAGGACGACAACATTCTGGTTGTGGAAAAACCTTTCGGGCTCCTCACCCACGGAGATCGAACCGAAAAGAAAAACCACCTTGCCAATCAGGTGATTGACTATTTAATAGAAAAGGGAGATTACAATCCTCGGACAGAAACCACATTCGTCCCTGCTCCGGCAAACCGCCTCGACCGAAACACCACGGGGCTTGTGCTTTTCGGAAAAAACGCCGGGGCGCTGCAAGAGCTGAACAAATTGATAAGAGAAAAGGACAAAATCCACAAGCTTTACCTTACCATCGTGGCGGGAAAACCGGAAAAAGCTGTTCGGCTCAGAGCCAGGATGACAAAGGACGAGGCAAAAAACATGGTTAGCGTGACCTCCGAGGACGACCGGGGAAAACTCATGGAAACAATTGTAAGGCCCATTGAAAGCGCAAGATTTGAAGGCAGAGATTATACTTTGGCGGAGGTCGAGATTTTGACCGGCAGGACGCATCAGATTCGCGCCCATCTTGCAAAGGCGGGCTATCCGATAATCGGGGATGTGAAATACGGCGACAAAAAAGTTAATGCCCTTATGGAAAAGAAATTTGGGCTTACCACCCAGCTGCTTCACGCCTATAAGCTGGTTTTTGAAGAGGACATCGAAGCTCTGGGTAAGGACTGCGACTCGACGGACTGCACAGAACGCATCCCGGAGCGCAGGATGCCCAAGGTGATAGAATCACAGCTTCCTGGGGATTTTGAAAGAATAAAACATACTATTTTTGGAAATACTACGAGGTGAAAATATGCTTGAAACGATAATCAAAAAGATAATTGAATGGGGAAAGGATGTGCTGATTGCCGTTGTAATTGCGGCGGTGATTCTTGCTTTCCTGAAGCCGATCATAATACAACAAAATTCCATGCAGCCCAACTTTCAGCCGGGGGACTATGTCTTGACAAGCCGCCAAGCCTACAAGCTCTTCGGGGATCCGGAGCGAGGGGATGTTATCGTTTTTAAGTCGGAACTTTTGGACGATGAAGGCAAGGCAAAGAACCTCATCAAGCGAATTATCGCGCTGCCGGGGGACACCATTGCGATCAAAGACGGATACACCTATGTGAACGGCGAAAAAATTGACGAGCCTTATGTGGCGGAACAGGGGATTTCGGGAGAAATGGACGAAATTACTGTTCCTGAGGGCGAGATTTTTGTCATGGGAGACAACAGAGGGGTCAGCGAGGACAGCCGCTCTCCGCGGGTCGGAACGGTTTCCGAAGACACGATCGTGGGAAAGGTTGTTATCAGGCTCTACCCGTTCAAGAAGATAAAGATATTTTAACAGAATAAAAATAAAATAACGACAAAAGGGAGGCTGCCCTTGGGTAAAAGGATCCTCAAAGCAGGCTCGGCCCTTGGGGGAATTGCCCTTGCCGCCGCGCTTTATGCCAACTTCGGAATTTTTGAAATCGAGAATATTTTCATGTACCCGACCCTAGAACCGGAGCAGCGGGTTATCGTGCATAAGACAGCTGTCGGCAGTATCGAGGAAGGAGATTTAGTGCTCTTCGAGGCACCCTTTTACGATTTCGACACCCGGGACGGAATGCTTGCGGTGCGCAGAGTTTCGCGGGTTTTCGGCGAAAATGTGATGCTGGAATGCGATGCCCCTGTGGTCTACGGCGATGTTTTGACAGTCGACAGAAGCAAAATCAGAGGGAAAGTAATAGAATTTAAAAAAATTGACAGAAATTGACAAATTAGTAGAATAAAGAGGGCTTGAAAGCCGCCGACAGGAGGAGGAACCGCGTCGGAAAGCCGTCGGGTGAAAGCCGCGGGGCGGCAGATTGGAGTTTTTTATGGCAAAGAAAGAACGAAAGCTGGTGGCAAATAACAAAAAAGCCTATCACGACTTTTTTATAGAGGAAACTTACGAAGCAGGCATCGTGCTTACAGGCACAGAGATAAAATCTGTTCGGCAGGGCAAGGTGAGCATTAAAGAAAGCTATGCGCGCATCAGGGATGGGGAAATGATCATTTACGGCATGAACATCAGTCCCTATGAGCAGGGCAACCGTTTTAATGTTGACCCGCTGCGGGAAAGAAAACTTTTGCTGCATAAGCAGGAAATCCGCAAACTGATCGGACAGACTACCCTGAAAGGATTTTCGATCGTGCCTCTGAAAATGTACATAAATGAAGAGGGGCTTGCAAAGGTGGAAATCGGCCTTGCCAGAGGTAAAAAGAACTATGACAAGCGGGAGGATATTGCAAAACGGGACGCGAAGCGGGACATGGAGCGCCGCATGAAAACCCGTATGTAACCTTTCAGGGTGCTGCTTTGAGTTACTTATGAGAGGGGGCGCAAGGATAAGAGATTATACAATACATGGGGATGTAAAGGTTTCGACGGGGGTGTAGAAGCCGGATAAGCGAGCGGTAGTTGGCTCAGACTACCTTAAAAAGGGCCCGTTAAATATAAACGCTAAAAATAACAACAATTTCGCATTAGCAGCATAGTTCTGCAGCGCCTAAGGCGCGACGCGCGTCGGACACAGCTTACCCGTAGACTGTGAGCCCGGCGTCGATTATACGGGAAAACCTGCGGAGAGTTCTCGGTATCCGCAAGGGACTAACGAGATAGCAGAGGCGGCAGCTTGTTAATGGGCGGCAGCCGATGCGAAACTATAAATCATTAACTGCGCTCGGAGAAAATCCTGTGGAAATGCTTTCGGACGCGAGTTCGACTCTCGCCATCTCCACCAATTTAATCGCAGGTCGAACCCATGAGAGTTCGACGAGAGAAGCGCAAACTCCACCGTCTCCCGGCGCGCTGCGCTGCCATCAAAAACCGGCCTTATCGACATTGAGGCCGGTTTTTTCGTGGGCTCCGCCGCCGCTCCTTTCCACAAAAAGCCTATGCTTTTCGGATGCCGCTTTTTATTAAGAGTGCCTTTATCAAAGCTCGAAGCTGCTGGAAGCTGTTTTATTGAAAATATAGCCTATCCCCTTGCAAAAGACCAAAAGACCGCAGATTTGCGTAAAATATAATAAGCTACACAGAACGGAGAAGTAAACGGAGAAACAAAAATGCTAAAAGTCGGAAAACTTGACAACAAACTGCTTTCAGAGGCGGTTATTAACAAAATAAAATGTAAAAGGCCGGAAGTGCTGGTACACGCAGGGGTAGGCGAGGACTGCGCCACCGTAGATTTTGGACAGTATGAGTGTGTAATGTCAACAGACCCCATTACCGCGTCGGTGCGCGACATCGGAAGACTGTGCATACACATTTCTGCAAACGATATAGCCTCAAACGGCATAGAACCCATCGGAATCCTGCTGGCGGTGATGTTGCCGGAGGGAACCACCGAGGCAGACATAACCCACATAATGGAGCAGGCGGCGGAGGCTGCCGCAGAGTGCAATATAGAAATCATCGGCGGACATACGGAAATCACCAAGGCGGTAAATCGTCCGGTCATAGTATCCACGGCGGTAGGCAGAGGGCTTGCAAGGCAATCGGCTTCCGCAACAAAGATAAAACCGGGAGATGCTATAATCATGACGAAAACCGCAGGGATAGAGGGCACCGGAATTATTGCAAGAGATTATGAAAATGAACTTGCAGGGATTTTGAACCGAGAGGAAATGGAACACGCGAAATCACTGCTTTCTGCGGTCAGCGTCGTCAAAGAGGGAATCATAGCCGGGAGCATCGGAACCCACGGAATGCACGATATCACAGAGGGCGGCGTACTGGGAGCAATCTGGGAAATGTGCAGCATTGCCGGGGCAGGGGCGCATATAGACGCACAGAAAATCCCGAAGGATCCGGTGTCTGAAAAAATTTGCGCCCATTTCGGCATCG
>CAVJCN010000234.1:0-3907 GCA_963647945.1 Absicoccus sp.
TTCTGGAGAAGCCCGAGAAGGTTCGGATACATGTTCGACCGACTCATTCTGGCGTCAACCCCTATGCGGCTTTTGTCGGAGCTGATGCGTTTTTCCAACTCCCAAAACTTGTCCGATGCCGCACCTGTTCCAGCCAGCAGCGAGGCATACTCCCTGTTCAGCTTATCGATATATGTCTCCTGCCAGTCGGGAAGCTTCTGCCGAAACAGTTTCCAGTCGGACTCGTTGATTGATATCTGCATTGTGATCACTCATCCTCTCGTATCAGGCGCTCAAATCATCCAAATTGGGACGATGTATGCTTTACGGTCAATGGCAGACAACTCAGGTCTCATGCAAAGAATCGCACCCACACCGCGGGGAACAGAAGCTTTGTCAAGAATCTTGAAAGCACTCACCAGCTCAGTCCCCGGATTGACCGTTTTCTTGATCTCGAGCGGATGAAGCTCACCATCGCTTTCGATGACAAGATCAATCTCGTTGGAATCCTTGTCGCGGTAGTAGTGCAGGATGCATTCCTTTGCGCTGTTGTGGTAGGTTTTCATGATCTCGGCAACGGTATAATTCTCCAAAATCGCTCCGTTGATTGCACCGTTCATGAGGATCTCGGGACTGGAATAGCGCGTCAGGTAGGCAACAAGCCCCGTATCAAAGAAGTACATCTTCGGCGTCTTGATTGTGCGCTTCAGCAGATTGTTGGAGAACGGTCGGAGGTAGAAGATTACTTCGGATTTCTCCATGACCTGAAGCCACCGCTTCGCAGTATCGTCACTGACGCCGACATCAGCAGCAATGTCATGCACATTCAGCATCTGACCGGCACGGCAGGCGGCAGCGCGAATGAAGTCGGCATAAAGTAGTTTATCCACGCCGGGGATCATATCCGAGACATCTCGGTCAATATAGCTCTGGATATAAGAGCCATAAAACACATCTCGGTCTGTAAACTTCCCGCTTCTGTGGCCGGGCATTGCTCCGTTCCAAATCCGCTCATACATTTCTGCCACATTTGCCGGAGCGAGATGCTCCTTGCGAGCCTGCAGCGCAGGCAGCTCCAACGAAAACGGCGAAGTTTCCCCGTCGCCATATAACTCACTCTGAGACAACGCAGACATATGAAGAATCGCTGTTCTTCCCGCCAAGGACTCCTGTGCCAGCTCCATCAAACGGAAAGATTGAGAGCCGGTCAGCCAGTAGGAACCGGGTAAAGCGCCGCTGTCAACCCGAATCTTGATATACGAGAATAACTCCGGCGCATACTGTACCTCGTCGATCAGCACCGGTGCAGGATGAAGCTCGATAAACAAAGCAGGGTCGGTTTGGGCGAGCTTGCGCTCCTCCATATCATCCAGCGTAACCTTTGTGCGCGAAGTGCCTTCCATCAGGTGCTCCAGCATGGTGGTCTTCCCGACTTGCCGCGAACCAACCAGGAGAAGGCAGCTATACTCGCTACTGACTTCAAGAATTTTCTTTTCCAGTGTTCTCTCAATATAACTCATAACATCACCTCCGGCTATTATCGTATGCAATCGTATTATAGCCGATTCCGAGAGGAAAGTCAACCGGCCTCAGAAATTTAGGGCGAAGATAAAATAAATTGACAGGCCAACTCTTCTTGACCTGTCAATAAGAATCATTTGATTTTGTCAAGTGCATTGATCGCTTAACTTCCTTGACAATCTTAAGAATGGAGTCGATTTCAGACGGCGAGCAATCCTCCAACAGCTCTGCAAACTCGCTCCTATAAATATTGTTGACTTCCGGAATATCTGAGCGGAGCAAGACATCGGCGGATACTTGCAGTGCTTCTACAATGCGAATGAAGGTTGCCAGGCGCATAGCCGATTTCCCATTTTCGATATCGCTGACCTGAGAGAGGGATATGTTTGCCTTATCCGCAAGATTTGCCTGACTCATATGTTTTTGAACTCGAATCTCACGAATCCGCATGCCGATGTTTTTGTTCTCTTCTTTCTGCTTGTCATCCACTTCTCTCACCCCCATATCGCCCAGAGCGTATATTTATAGTCAAATTATATTGGCTGAGGACGAAGTAATATATAGCGCACAAGCCACCATATCGCCTTAACGCTATAATTTAACCAACTAAATTTTTAGGAGGTTCTATTATGGCACTTAATTTCGTTCAAGTCGGCAAACACATTGGGGAAATCAGAAGGCGTCGCGGTCTCTCGCAGCAGAAGCTTTCGGAGATCATAGACAAGTCTCCAACTTACATCAGCTACATTGAGGGTGGACTGAAGTGCATGAGTCTGGATACCTTTGTGACTATTGCAAATGCGCTACAGGTTTCGGCTGACGAGCTCTTAAAGGACAGCATCGAGAACACCATTGCGGTTTCCAATCATGAATTCGCTTCAGTGATCGCAGATTGTAGTGAATACGAAAAGCGAGTTCTCCTGGCTATCGTCAAGACTGCAAAAGAGTCTATGCGAGAATATAGGCATCTTCTTGGAACTCGGCACAGATAAATATTAGGCTCAAAAATGAGGCGACGCAATCGACCTTGTGTCAATGACGTCACCTTTGGTTTATGGAATCAAAGTTGGCAGAGCGATTTTCTCGTATTCGCTCTGGACTTCTGCAAATTCAGTTGGTATTGTGTCTTGCTGACAGAATTACATTTTCAGCGAAACTCATTACATTTTCGGAAAAACCGAGATTTTTAAGCAGCCAGTCAGTATAATTATCTGCGGAAGGATGATGCGCAATGATTTATTTTACAGGCGATATTCACGGTGCGGTCGACGGCATTGCGGAGTTCATAAATAAAGTAAATCCCACCAAAGAGGATGTGATTGTCCTCTTGGGGGATGTCGGCGCAAATTACTATGGAGGGCGCAAGGACAACTTGTTGAAAGCCTTTCTCAACGAATCAGGTACGGTATTCCTTTGCATCCACGGTAACCATGAGATGCGTCCTATCAGCGTGCCAGACTATATAGAAACCGAGTGGAACGGAGGCAAGGCATGGATACAGCCGGAATATCCCAACCTCATCTTTGCCAAAGACGGCGAGATCTATTCAATGAACGACCTTCGTTACCCTGTAATCGGTGGAGCCTACAGTGTAGACAAGTACTACCGACTAAGCAGAGGATGGGGCTGGTGGCCGGATGAGCAGCCATCCGATGAAATCAAAGAATATGTAGAGAGGCAGATACAAGAAAAAGATTTTGACACCATCCTCTCGCATACTTGCCCGTTCAAATATGAACCGCATGAGATGTTCCTCGGAGGAATTGATCAAAGCACAGTCGATGACAGCACCGAGAGATGGCTGGACACGATTGAGGAACGCATCCACTATAGAGCGTGGTTCTGCGGGCATTGGCACACAGATAAGAGGATTGACAAGATGCACTTTTTATTCTGTGGATTTGAGTCCGATGAGCAATTTAAAACAGCGGGGATAAATTGAAATGAGAGCACTGCCTTCACTCTCCGGTATGGAACATATCACATCAAACGAATTCGGCGAACGCATGGATGCCGTATTGGATCGAATCGTTGCTGAAGATATTGCCATGATTATCGATCATAAGAGCAGCTCCTATGTGATCTGCCCTGCAAGCTGGTTTGAGCTTCCCGAGATAAAACATATTGAAAGTGTGATCAGAAATGCAGTGAGATATGTTGCAACTGTGGATGACACAGATCTGAACGAGACACTGGACATGGTCAGAGAGTTTCTACCGCTTCTATCTACCGAATGTATCTCACAGCTCCTAGAAATCATCAAGGGCAAGCATGAGAATGTGGATAACAAGAAATGGATCAACATGAAGTTAATTTTGTGTGCCGCACTACCAACAGCAGAAAAGGGAGGCAATAAAGAAAACCATGATTTACTATATCGCTGATACGCACTTCGGTCATAAGAATG
>CAVJCN010000235.1:0-3864 GCA_963647945.1 Absicoccus sp.
TCTTGCAACCACTTACTTCAACAAAGCTATGGAAGCTGTTGAAAAAGGTGACGGCTACATCACATTGTACCAATCAACATATGCATGGAATAATAGTAACGCCTACAATACCACAGCAACATACAGCTACAAGATCGACTACAGCACACTCGAGGCAAATGAAGATGCCATTTTGAAAGCGGTTCTTGAATATGACAAGAATACCGCGACAACCGGGAGCGAATCATATGTAGGCGACACCGGAAATAAAGGAAAGAGTTTGGAGACATTCTTGGGAAGAGTAAGCACAGCAGAAAATAACACTACCCACACTAAGAAGGTTGAGTTCATGAATAATGATTTGATCAAAACCTTAGTCGCATATCAGTTCAATGCCGACAAGGAAAAAGCAATCTCCATCTTAAACGGCTTATCGCTTGCTGAATATTCAACCGCAGCTCTTCCGGAAGCCGATGATGACGGCTGCACAACATACGCAGAGCACATCCAGTATGTGATTAAGACCTCCGTAAGCGAGATAAACACGATTGCGGCAGACCTCAACTCAGACAGCACATTCATCGATTATGTACAGGCAAAATACGGAACAGACAACGTTGCAGCTGGAAAGTACATTGATTACTATTTCAATGACTATGCTAAAAACAGCGGCGCTGCCCCAAATGATGAGAGCACGACCGCAATTGCTCAGGAACTCGGGTATCTGGATAGCTCAAATGGCAAAAAATACATCGGAATCGGCGTTTACGAGCTGAACGGGAAATATCATATTGAGGGAAGCACCGGCCTTGAAAAATGGAAAACAACTGCAGTTGACGCAGACAAGGCAAGTGACTCCGCAAAAAGGCAAGCGCTCAAGGCAGCAGCTGCTTATGAGTACTCTCAGTATATTGCTTTGAATACTTCCTCGGAGGCAGTTGCGAACGCAAAGAAAGCTCTGGACGCTGTAAACTACAGCATTGATAATGTGACAACAATCGACGATGCGATAACCTTTAAAGAATTAGTTGTTGACGACAGCGTGGCCGCAAACAAAGCAATCGAAAATACTTTCCTTGACAACTACAATAAAGCTGATGACTTTGAAACATTCGCAAACAGATATGCAGCTGAAAAAGATGCAACAGGCGCACTTGTAAGAGATGCGGAAGAAGTTGCAAAAATCGTGAAAGCTGCTAAATTGGCTGCTTATCAGGATTCTACTGAATGGACAAGCGCAAGCATATACAAAAGTAATGTATCCTATGAGCAGGCTATCAAGAACCTTTCCGTTTCCGGCGAAGCAGCTGAATTAGCTTATGCAATCAAACACTACGAAGCGCTTGCTGACAAGTATGTTGCCGACGCAAAGGCCGACGACACTTACTACGCAAAGGAACTTGCAGAAGTTGAAGCTCTCGTAGCAGAGTTCAAGACAAAAGCAGAAGCATTGACAAAGACTACCAAAGTTGAAAGTCTTTACAGTGAGTACTTCGATGGAAGCACTGGAAAAGTTTCCAAGGTAGAAAAGAAAGCTGCCGCTGTAACTGATACAGACATCGCAAAGTTACTTACAACTGCACAGGCTTACAGAGGTATCTATAACGATGCAATCACCGGAACCGACAATAAACACACAGCAGATGAGGATATCTTAAAAGCTAAACTGAAAAAAATGGTCGGCGATGAAGGCGCAAGAACATCAACTGAAATAGCCGCATTAGGAACAAAAATTCCGGAACTGGTTCAGGCACTTCCAACAAATGGTGCAGTGGACACAGCAAAAGACGCTGCTGACGATGCAGTAACCGCCGCAAAGTACACTGACCAGGCTTCCATCGACGCAGCAATCAAAGCTGTAGAAGCGTATGAAGACTTAACAGGAGTGGATTACACCAGAACCACTCTTAACGGCAAGATTTTGTCCATGGCATATGCACAGAACAACACTCTTAACGCGGAGTACACAGCCGCGACAAAAACTGACAAGGCCGCATTAAACGCAATTCAGGATAAGATTGATGCGTTCGTAGATACTTACGAATATGACAAAGCCGACGAAGCTGTTGAAAATGTATTCAGCACACTTTCAACTAATATCACAAAGAACCTTGCAGATATCAAACTTACCGAAGCAAAAGCTGTTGCTGCAAAGATTAACGCTCTTCCTATCAACATCACAGAGGCTGACAAAGCCGCTGTAGAAGCTGCAAGAAAAGCATACAATGATTTCGTTGCTGAATACACTGATTATGAAGACGAAGTTTCCGCTGAGTCATACTTAAAGACTACCGGAGGAGTAGATCTTAGCGCATTGGCTTCCGCAGAAGCAGTTTTGGGTCTCAATGACAACAGCGATGCAGATGCAAAAGCCTATGTTCAGGATCTCAAGATCAAGGCTCGCTCCGTTAAAACTTCCAAGGGCGTAAAAGTTACCATCAATGCTGATGTTCAGAGCCTTCTTGACGACGGCTTCACAGTAGAGTACAAATTCTACAGAAGCACAAAGTCCAACAAGAACTTCGGAACTGCAAAGATCGTAAAGACCGAGAACACTTACCTCAACACTTCCGGCACAAAGGGTACAAAATATTACTACAAAGCTAAGCTGGTAGTTAAGAACGCAAAGGGCGAAGTAGTTGCAACTACACCGCTCACCCAGTGCCTGTACGCTAGCAGAACATTTTAATTGAAACAGTCAGATAACCTTTTGACTACACTCAATTAGAATAGTGATAGGAAGCCCCGACCATTTGGAAACACCAGATTGGCTCTGGGTGCTCACAAGACAAACTGATCAGCAAGACCTCCCGAGGAATCCAAGGGAGGTCTTTTATATGAGGTTTCAAAGGGTATCCAAACTTTCTTGTGGTTTTCCTAAACTCAATCGTGGGATGGAATTGTGGGTTGCTGAAAAGTATCCAAAATCAAAACCCTGCGAATTTCTCTTGTTAAACCCTCCAAAATCAAGTATACTATAAATAAAGAAACTCGGCGAAAGGAGCAGGCAGATGAGCGATACGAGAAAGCAAAAGAAAATTTCCATAGGCGTGGAGGATTTCAAAGAAATTATCGACAAAAACGGATATTTCGTGGATAAAACCTTGCTGCTGCGAGATTTGATTGAAAACAACTTAAAAGTGACCCTGTTCACCCGCCCCCGGCGGTTCGGCAAAACCCTTAATCAGTTCATGATTCGCCGCTTCTTCGAGGACGAAATCACGGAAACAGGTAAAAAGATAGACAACGGATACCTCTTTGACGGGCTAAAAATCACCCGGTGCGGCGAAGAAATCATGAAACATCAGCAGCAGTATCCTGTCATTTTTATGACGATGAAATCCGGGAAACAGCCGAATTTTGACATGGCGTATGCAAGCCTTGCAGACGAAATCTACAATGAATTCATGCGGCATCGCTATGTTTTGCAGTCAGACAAATTGCTCCCTGTGGAAAAGAAACGCTACGAAAATCTGATGAACCGTAAGGCAGATAGCGATGAAGTTGCGAAAGCCTTTGGTTTCCTCTCACAGTGCTTATACAAATATCACGGCAGGAAATCTATTATCCTCATCGACGAATACGATGTGCCCCTTGAAAACGCATACTTCAGAGGGTTTTATGACAAGATGGTTGACTTTATCCGTTCCCTACTAGATAAGGCTTTAAAGACGAATCCTTACCTCGAAAAAGCGATTATCACCGGGTGCCTCCGAATCAGCAAGGAAAGCATTTTTACAGGGCTGAATAACCTGAAAATTGACAGCGTGCTTCGTGCAGAATGCGGAGACGCTTTCGGGTTTACCCAGGAAGAAGTTTCGGAACTGCTGACCTACTACAACCTAAGCGAAAACCTTGAGGAAGTAAAAAAATGGTATGATGGTT
>CAVJCN010000236.1:0-3857 GCA_963647945.1 Absicoccus sp.
GTAATCACAAGGTAAGATAATCAGGAAAGCGCTTTCTCAATAAGCGCAATTCTTTGACGAGCTGGAACAGGAGATTATATAGGAAAATTGATAGATATTGCATGCCGCAATCCAAAATTATATTGACACCGTATGCGGTACCATATATAATATAAACAGGAGGTATTTTAAATGTCAAAATGGGATAAACTGATAGCGCGTATATGCACTTTGTCAAAAGACCTCCGATTTGATGAGTTACGGAAGGTATTGGAAAGTTGCGGTTATGAGATGAATGCACCGAGAGGCGGAAGCAGTCATTATACATTTAGGAAGCAGGGATGTATGCCAATTACAATACCTAAGCACGAACCCATTAAAAAAGTATATGTCGAAATGGTGCGGCAGATTGTGGAAAGCGAGGCAGGTAACGATGAAGACTTTGAATGATTATATGGCAATGCACTATCGCATGGAAATTGTAGAAGATACCGACGAGGGCGGATTTGTAGTTTCGTATCCGGATTTGCCCGGTTGTATTACCTGCGGAGAAACCGTCGAAAGTGCGGTGGCAAACGCTTTGGAAGCGAAAAAAGTTTGGATTGAGGCTGCACTCGAAGATGGGCTGGAAATTCATGAGCCGGACAGCTTGGAAAATTTTTCAGGACAATTCAAACTTAGGATTCCGCGAAGCCTGCATAGGTCACTGGCAGAACACTCTCAGCGGGAGGGAATCAGCATGAACCAGTATTGCGTGTATCTTCTTTCCAGAAATGATGCTGTGCTGTCAAGATAAGGGATGTGTGCTCGGAAACTAAATATGATTTTTACTAAAAGGCTCGAAGCAAATGCTCCGGGCTTTTTTCAATATACCATCTTCCAAGCCGATTCGACTGACGATTTTTGGCAAACAGTTCTTTGAAAGTTTTGACATTCGCATGGCTACAATATAATGGTACCATAAGATTGGACAAGTGATGGCGAATTTATCGTGAACATGATACAATAGAATCAAGCAAAAAAGGAGGCAACCACCATGTCACGAAAGTACACCTCAGAATTCAAAGCCAAAATCGTCCTTGAGGTTCTTCAGGGCGATCGGGAACTCGGCGAGATCGCTACCGACAATAACCTGAACCCCAACATGCTTAGAACCTGGAAAGCAGAATTCGTCAAGAACGCAAACCGTGTTTTCAACCAGAGCCAGTCCGAAAAGGAAATCCGTAGAAAGGAGGCTGAACTGGAGCAGGAACGCGACAAAATGCTTAAGACCATAGGTCAACTCACAATGGAACGCGACTTTCTCCAGGATGTGTTTCACAGAAACGGATATCCGGTTCCAACACAAGATAAATAAGGAGAGCAAGCTTCCCATTTCCAGACAATGCGAGCTACTGGGGATTAAGCGTTCAACCTACTATTATGAGCCGATCAAACCGAATCCGAAGGAGCAGGAATGCCGAGAGCAGCTCATGGCAAAGATCTATGTGCCGACAATCTCAAAATATTGCGTGATAGTGCTTTTCCCAGATTCATTCGGTCCTGCAAAAACGAGAATCATCGGTTTTCTATCTGACATATTCTTTTCTCCCATCTGGATACTCTATATATGCAGTGCGTCTGTCTACATCATATCGAGCTATCGGCTTTTTGCAAATTTGAGCTTTCTTTATCGCGGCTTCGACTGCGGCGCTTGCCCGCAAGTCCATTTCCCTATCGCTGTCCGTAAGGTACTGATCCCGTTCTCCCGGCTCTACTACCTTGACTGTGTATTCTCCTATTTTTTTCTCATACATAAGCTCACCGTCTTTCATTTAGAATACAAAAGAATTTCTTAACATTTATTTTAGCATTTTGCGTTTGATTACTCAATATAAAAAGCTCGAATCCTTGCCTAATTATTGTCTTCGCACATCAAAAACAGATGAGCAATTCGACCCTGACCGTACGATTTTAACCTTATCGCTTGAAAAAAACAAGCGATAAAAATAGAATATAAAGAATCTCTCGAAGCGATAGCTACACCGATTATGCTCAGTTAAATAAAAAGCAGAGACTATGAAAAAAAGTCTGTAAATTCAACAACTAATGCACGGCCTTCTATGGTAAAATAAAATTATCAGAGAAGGCTGTTTTGCCCTTCGCTCAGAGCCCCGTGATATATCTTACCTGATTAGCTTATATAAATTCATAACGCTGTCGCAAACATCGTCCCATGAGATTTTCCCAACATAGTAGCTTCCTTTGCTGTAATTGTCCCATTGCCGTTTCATTTTTCCTGAATTCCTAATCAAATTCATGGTTTCTTCGAAACTTTGAATATATTTCTCTGAGTTCCGATGCCTGCAGGTAGCCGAAAAAGCTGCTGCAAGCGTTTTTTTGTCAATCCTATCATCTTCGCTTTTGAGGAGAATATGGATGTCGTAAAAATCCCTCATTCTTGTGTTCGCATCACTTCTTACCATAATTGATTCAAGTTTTTCTGCAAGCAAAGTTTCAAGGTTATACGCCCACAGGTCTATAGTTCTATTCTCGATAATCAACGGCAACTTATATGAAATAGCTCTCGGAGTTATCTTATCTCCTGTCGAAATATCAATCTTGATGGCTTGTCTTAATTTATCAAGGCTACATTCAACCATAAATCGAAGCCCCTCATATTCGTGACCTTCCATGATTTGATCGACAGAAGTAATACTGAATGTCATCCCGTCTTCAAGATCTATTGCCATGATTTCTTCCAATATCCTGCGTGCATTTTCTTCATCCAATTGAATTGCCTTGACAGTAGTATCGACATCCATCGTAGAACGCATGTCAACACCGACGAGAGAAGTCACAAGCAAACCGCCTTTAAGCACAAAATTACTCCTATATTTGGACAAGGCAACGCGTTCTAGGAATCTTTCCATCATGTAAATTCGCAGTAAAATTTGAGACTTGTCGCTGTCTCCGCCCGCCTTATTCTTGATTCTCGCCTTTACGGCTGTTGCACTCTTTATCATAGCAATACCTCCGTATACTGCCTTACTCGTTCTTCCACTTTCATTTTCTTGGCATATTCCATCAACTTATGAATATCCTTGTCTCTATCCCGAAAATATGATCTGATTGCTGTCTGGAAAATCTGAATGTCCATCTGCTTCTTTCGTTTTACGATGTCGCAAATGCAGCGTTCTTTGTCATAAACTCGAATCGTGTTTCCAACAAAAGTCTTCGCTTCTGTCAGTCCGAGCTCAAACAACTCCTTGCTCGCAGTATGCACAATCACGCCATCATCTTTGATATGCTTGGCGTTGTAGCCCCGTGCCACGGTAATTACAGGCGAAAACGGTTCCCTATCTGACAATCCGTGAATATATAGAGCTGTCTCATGCGAAAAAATAATCTGCCGATTTCTAATTTGGAGCAAAAAAAGTCTGTCCTCCCAAGCATCCTCGGTGATATACACTCCTGGTGCAACCCTTTCCATGTCATTCTGATGCACATACTCTGATACCGCATATCTAGACACACCAATATCTGTTGCTTCGCATAGCCTAAGATATCCGTTCTGTTTCTCTGTCAGTTCATCCAAAATTTTATATGCTTGCATCTTTTTCAACTCCTTTCGCTACAATTATAAAATAATGTAGCGAAAATGTCAAATGTCAATTTTTCAAAAATGTTTTTTTCAGAAATAATTGATTACACTTTGATTACACACATCGGATGATGCGGCTAAAACCTTCTTTCTGTGCGGGTTTTGGAGTTCCTAGGATATGTTCGAGTCCCATGTCCTCCGCCATACCCGCGGGAGTGAAATTCATTTCCGCGTTTTGCTTTATATATTGGAATTTCAATGTTTCTCGACCTTTTATATTTCCTGCTCCATGCGC
>CAVJCN010000237.1:0-3418 GCA_963647945.1 Absicoccus sp.
CATTATACACCATTCACAATGAGTTCAAAAGAAAAAATGTGCAAATCGTATAAGCAAATTGTATAAGTTCGGCAAATTATATAAATTCCTATCCGACTTTTCGCTCCAGTCTGAGCTTGTCGCTGATAATTGCGATAAATTCCGAGTTTGTCGGTTTTCCTTTGTCGTTTTGTATGGTGTATCCGAATAAATTATTGAGGGTTTCCAGTTTTCCTCGGTTCCAGGAGAGTTCTATGGCATGTCTTATGGCCCGTTCCACCCTGCTGGGAGTGGTATTGTTCATGGAGGCTACCGTAGGATAAAGTTCCTTTGTTACGGCACTTAACAGATCCATGTTTTCGACAACGAGGGAAATTGCGTCCCTTAAGTATTGATAACCCTTTATGTGGGCGGGAACTCCTATTTCGTGGATTAAATTTGTGATGTCGATTTCCAAATCGTTGCTGAGCAGGGAGTCCCGAAGTACCAGAGATTTTCGCAGTTTGCCGTCCTTTTGTTCGCCTACGAAACGGTTTTCCATTCTGTCGCTTAACTGATTGATTCGTTTGATAAGCATCGCCATGTTGATTGGCTTTACAAGATAATACTGGGCTCCCAGGTCAATCGCCTTTTGGATTATCGTGTCCTGTCCTACCGATGAAGTCATGATAATTCGCGGATAATTTTTCAGCTCCATACTGTTTAGGGATTCCAAAACACCGAAGCCGTCCAAATGGGGCATAATCAGGTCGAGAACCAGAATGTCCGGACATTTTCCGTTTCTCAGCTTCTCGATTGCTTCCATGCCGTCGTGGGCAATGAATGCGATTTCCATATTGGATTGTTTAAGCAGATAATCGGTAATCAAATCGCAAAAATCACGATTATCATCCACGACACCAATTTTAATTTTCTTCATTTTATCCTCCTTTTACATGTTTTTTCGTTAAAAACACAAACCACTTTACATTTTTTATTGTAGTGCTGCGTCTATATTTCATGTGTCCCGTTTGTTGCCAGAATGTTACGAAGCATCCTACGAAACGCTGCAAAGTGTACTTTCAGCTAAATTGTTTCTCCCTCCGCAACCATCCATTCGGCAAATATTCCGTACCCTTTTGTGGGATTGTTGACAAAAACATGGGTTACCGCGCCTACCAGCCGGTTATTTTGTATGATGGGGCTTCCGCTCATTCCCTGGACGATTCCCCCGCAATATTTCAATAGTCGGTCATCAGATACTTCAATTTCCATACTTTTGCTGTCCGGCTCATTTTGCTTGTTCACCTTTGTGATTTTAATATCAAATTTTTCCACGGTGCTTCCGTCAATTGTCGTGAGGATGTATGCCTCGCCTTCTTCTATCTGGTCTTGATAACCCATTACAATGGGCTTTGCCAAGTCAAGTTTTTCGGGATTTTTTCCTTTTGCGTACACACCGTACAGCGAGTTTTTCTTTACTTCGCCTATAGCCTCATCCTCCGCATAAAAAATTCCTCGGATTTCTCCCGGTTTACCCGCCTGCCCCTCTTTTATGGATTTTACCTCTGTGCGCAGGAGCTCGCCATTTCCGGCTTCCAGCAATGTTCCTGTTCTGCTTTCGTATATTCCGTGCCCCAGCGAAGCAATCATGTTTGTCTTAGGGTCGTAAAATGTCATGGTGCCTATGCCCGCGATTTTTTCTTTCACCCAAAGCCCTATTTTGTATTCGCCGCTTGCTTTTTCTTTTACCGGAATCAAATCGAAGGAAAGGTTCTTTTCCTTGCGACTTACCTTGATGTTTATGGAGCCGTTCTCCCGGCCGGTTTTCGCGGCATTTACTATCCTGGACACATCCTTTGCATAATACACTTCTTCGCCGTTTATCGCCGTTATTATATCCCCGATTTCGAGGCCTGCCGTATATCCGGGACTTACGATGGAATCTTCCGTTTCAATCTCTTCCAGCCCCACAACCAGCACCCCTTTTACATTCATCTTGATGCCCACGGATTGCCCTCCGGGAATCAAAACCCGTTCGCTTACGACTTCCATGGTCTGTTTTGCCTCATTGGTGTAATTGCTGATAAATCCGAAAATTCCGATTGCCGATATTGTCAATAGGAACAGTGCCACTATTTTTTTTCGATTTTTTTTCATTGAAAACAACCTATCCTAACTTTCAAAATCCTGTAGCAGGACGGCAAGTTCTTCTTGATTTTTTACTATATATCCTTTTTCAAATAAAACCTGATCGTCATAACTGAGCATTTCGTACATGATGTCGGTGGTTTCCAGCTCCAGTTCGTTGCCTGAATGATCCACGAAAAAAACTTTTATTACATCCCCTGCTTTTTTTACTAAATAATATGATTCGGAACCCCCTGAAATGTTATCTTTTTGCTCCGGCGGGAAATTATCTTCTTCCGAAATGTCATCCTCCGAAATGTCATCATCCGTAATATCAGCATCCGATGTATCATCTTCGCCCAAAGCCTCCTCATCTTCCTGTTGTTCCTGTTCGGATCTTTCTCCGTGAAAGTCCTCTTCCGAAAGCTGCCGGGAATTTGCCTTTGCGCCTGTCGCATCCCCGTTTTTAATTTCAGGGTCGCTTGGCCATGCAATTACGATAATGAGCAAACAAAGCACAGCTATGACGCTTATAAAAATGAATGATCTGTAATCTCTTCTTTTTCTTGTAAACATCTAATCACCTCGTGACTATTGTTTACTTAGTTGGAAAGAATTATACGGTAATATATTCTTTTATGCTTTCAAAAGTTTTATTGCCGATACCTGATATATTTTTTATGTCCTCAACGGTTTTAAATCTCCCCTGTGATTCTCGGTATTCGATTATCCGCTCTGCCTTTGACGGGCCGATTCCCGGTATGCTTTGAAGCTCTGCGGAATCTGCGGTGTTTATATTTACTTTTCCTTCGTCTTCATAATTTGAATTATCCTTTTCGTCAGTCTGCGCTGTGTCGCCTATTGCTCCTATCATAATTTTTTGCCCGTCAAATACGGTTTCCGCTCTGTTAATTTCATCTATGTCCGCCTCCTCCGTAAGCCCCCCTGCCCTTTCAATTACCTCGAAAAGCCGGGTGCCCTCATTCACCTCATAGACTCCGGGCATTGCAACTTCACCGCCTATATCCACATAAATCACGCCCTGTCCCTCCTGATCTCCGGATTCTGACTGTATGTTAATGTCAGTTTCCGATGAAGCCCCTCCCGTGTCCTCCAATTTGATCTCATCATCCCCAGCATTTATCCAAAAAAATAAAACAGCAACAATCACCATGAATGGAATTGCTACTATTTTAATCATGTCTTTTTTGTTTTCTGCAAGTTCTTTCAGATCTTTCAGCTTTTCAATAATCTTGTTTTTTCCAAAATACTCCATGAAATTGCCTCCTCTTTTTACATAATATTACAACGCAAAAGGAGGAATGTCAAG
>CAVJCN010000237.1:3484-3841 GCA_963647945.1 Absicoccus sp.
ATTTGTAAGTTATTGGTAAAAAATATTTTCACCCTCTCGACTTCTACTTCATATCTTGGGGTTTCTATTCCGGCAAATTCGCAGAATGTTGAAATTACAAGTTCCGGGCTGCAGTTTGACTGGCTGCCGCAGTCCAATAATACCTCAAGCATTGCAAATTCTCCGAGTTTAAGGATCTCGCCGTTCCTTATCATCTGCCTTATATTTATCGGCTTAAGGGCTTTTGTTTTTTTCTGCCTTTTCATTGCCGTAATTTCATCCTGTTTCAAATAATCATCAAGCAGGGATTTTAATTCCGGCTCTTCAAGAGAAGTCGGTATCCATATTTTATACAAAGCGGCCTCCGCCATTGAAGCC
>CAVJCN010000238.1:0-3836 GCA_963647945.1 Absicoccus sp.
GGCCGGAGGCTTGCAGAACGGACGCAAGGTTTTTGTGCTGGCGCGGATGCCAGACAGGTACATCATCTCCGGGGAACACGTCTCGCCCTATATCGTGTTCATCAATTCTCACGACGGCTCCGGCTCTATCAAGATCCTGATGACGCCCGTGCGTATGGTCTGCCTGAATATGCTCAATCTGGCCCTCCGTAACGCCGTGCGGAGCTGGTCTGCCGTCCACAGCGGGAATGTTTCTTACAAGCTGGAGGACGCCAAGAACACCCTAATTTACGCGGAGCATTATATGCAGGAGCTCGGTGTAACGATCGAAGAACTCAAGCACCAGCCTGTCAGCGACGCCAAAGTGATTGAACTGGCAGACACGCTGCTGCCGACAAATGACAGCATGAGCGACACCCAGCGCAAAAATGTCGGGATGCAGCGGAAGGATCTGTTGGAGCGATATTTCCATGCGCCCGACCTCGTTCCGCTGCGCCGCACGGCATACCGCTTTATCAACGCCGTGTCCGATCACGCCACACACGCCGATCCGATCAGAAGAAGGGAGAATTACAATGAAGCACTATTTAGCCGCAGCGTGGAAGGCAATGCGCTTGTTGACCGCGCTTATAACCTGCTGTCAGCTGCTGCGTGAGGTATTTGAGGAGGTTTACTATGCCGTTAAAAATCGCCGCGACAAAAGATCTGTCGCATGAAGCATGGCTGCAACTTCGCAAGCAGGGTATCGGCGGTTCCGACGCAGGCGCGGTCTGCGGTGTCAATCCTTACCGGAGCGCTTTTAACGTCTACCGCGATAAGGTTTCCGACGATTTAACGGAAACCGAGGACAACGAGCGTATGCGTCAGGGCCGCGACCTGGAGGACTACTGCGCCAGACGGTTCAGCGAAGCGACCGGGCTCAAGGTACACCGGACCAATTACCTCTACCGTCACGATAGATACGACTTTATGATCGCTGATCTGGATCGCGTTATCGTGGGTGCAAACGCCGGGCTGGAATGCAAGACGGCCTCTGCGTGGAACGCGGACAAATGGAAAAGCATGGACACTGTTCCCGAATCCTATCTGCTCCAATGCCAGCATTATATGGCTGTCATGGGTTACGACTATATGTACCTCGCCTGTGTGATCCTCGGCGCGGATTTTGTTTACTACCGTATCGACCGCAGCGACGAACTGATCGCAAACCTTATCAAAATTGAGCGCGACTTTTGGGAAAACAATGTGCTGGCAAAAGCGATCCCCGATCCGGACGGTTCCAGCGCCTACGATGATATGCTGTCCGGGTATTTTGCCGTCCAAAAGGATTCCAGCATTCCGCTTATCGGATTTGACGATGACTTGAACCGCCGCAAGGAGCTCGGTCACCTGATCTCCAAAATGGAGACGGAAAAGAAGCTGATCGACCAACGGCTCAAGCTCTATCTTAATGAAAACGAGGTCGCTGAAAACAGCAGATACCGCGTGACATGGAAGGTGTCCGAGGCAACGGGGATCAGACGCTTCACCGTCAGGGAGGCCGCGTAGCCGCTCGCCTTTCAGAAGAGATCACGCAGCTATTTTTCTGTATTGAGAGGTATTTATGAAAAACCCGGATTATAATAATCAGCTCTACAACAAAATGAGGGCCGAGCAGGACAGTTACCGCAACTGGATCTTATGTCAGTCTCCCGAAGAGATCCTCAAACACACCTACGAATACACGGTGCGGGAAGACATCGTGGTATGTATGGAGGACTTGGAGCTTGACGCAGAGCAGGCAAAAGCACTTCTGAGATCGACCTGCCCTTTGAGCGATGTGTTCCACGAGTTCAGGGACAGGGAAACCGGCCACATGGAGGAACTTCGTGATTCCATCGAAGCCGAAGCCAGAAACAGCTTGCAGCGTCAGAAAAAAGCGGGTATCTCCGCAGTGCTGCAACGGCTCTGGAAACTGCTATTGGACAATCTGTAACGGAGGCATTGCCTCACAGCCATCTTTCAAAAAATTATCAGGAGGTATCACATGAACACTTTATCTGAGCGCGTCGCACAACGCGCGGAAGCAACTGCCTATCCCGCAGCCGGGACACCTGCCCGAACCGCAAAGCCGAGCTCCACCGCCGACCTGATCCGGGCAATGGCGCCGGAGATCAAAAAGGCGCTCCCCAGCGTTATGACGCCGGAGCGGTTTACCCGCATTGCGCTCTCTGCCGTGAAGAACACGCCGAAGCTGGCAGAGTGTACGCCGATCTCCTTTCTCGCCGCGCTGATGAATGCGGCGCAGCTCGGCTTGGAGCCGAACACTCCCTTGGGGCAGGCGTACCTGATCCCCTACAAGAACCACGGCCAGATGGAAGTGCAGTTCCAGATCGGCTATAAGGGACTTCTTGACCTCGCGTTCCGCAATGAGCGTATGCAGAGCATCGAAGCGCACACGGTCTATGAGAACGATGATTTTTCCTACGAGTACGGTCTTTCTCCGTCTTTGCGGCACATTCCCGCATGGCAGGACCGCGGGCAGATGGTCGGCTTTTACGCTGTGTTCCATCTGGACAACGGCGGGTATCAGTTTGAGGTCATGAGCAAGGCTGATATTGACGATTATGCCGCCAAGTACAGCAAAGCCTTTACCTCGGATTACAGCCCGTGGAAAACAAACTATGAGTCGATGGCTCTCAAAACTGTCCTGAAACGCCTGCTCAAGACAGCGCCGATCCAGTCGGACTTCCGAAAGGCTATGAGCATGGACGAGAGCATCAAGGCGGACATCGCCGTGGATATGTCCGAGGTCAAGAACGAAGAGGTCGATTACGCCGGGCTTGAAAACGCGAATGCCATTATCGGAGATGCCGCGTAAGGTCGCAAAAGTGACCTTCATCCTGTCCGTACCAAAATCGGCGTCCGGTGACGGTCCTGATGCGGGGCATCGCAGTCGTAAGTGTAACGCTCGTCAGATCTGCGACAGGAGGAGGGGCGCATGAATATCTACGGCTATTGCCGCATTTCGACCGGGAAGCAAAGCATTGACCGGCAGATCCGAAACATCCGCAATGCCTATCCCACGGCGCACATCATACAGGAAGCCTACACCGGAACCAGTACCAACCGCCCGGAGTGGAATAAGCTGTACCGTGTCCTGCAAAGCGGCGATACCGTAGTTTTTGATTCGGTGTCCCGCATGAGCAGGAATGCCGAGGAAGGCTATGCGCTGTATGAAAAGCTCTACCGACAGGGGGTGCAGCTCGTTTTTCTCAAGGAGCATCATATTGATACGGAAACCTATAAAAAGGCTCTGTCCGGCAGCATTGCCCTGACAGGGACTAATGTGGATTTCATCCTGCAAGGCGTCAATCAATATCTTCTGGCACTGGCAAAGGAGCAAATTCAGATCGCCTTTGCACAGGCGGAGAAAGAGGTGCTTGACCTGCACCAACGCACGAAGGAAGGCTTGCTGACCGCAAAGCTCAACGGGAAACAGGTCGGCCGCGCGAAGGGCAGCGGCTACGAAACGAAGAAGGCGATCGCAGCCAAGAAAACCATAGCCACCCATTGCAAGACTTTCGGCGGAACGCTTGATGATGCCGAGTGCATCCGCCTGACCGGGCTTTCCCGAAATACTTATTACAAATACAAACGAGAAATCAGGGGCGGTGCATAACCGTCCCTGATCGTTTAAGCGAGGAGATGTCTATGAACAACGAAAAGAATAAAAGCCTTGAGCATGAAGTTTCCACTGCCCTGACCGAGCAGGAACGGAAGGAGCTTCTAACATTGTGGGCAAAGCTGCGTCCCGCGCAGAAGGACGCAATAAAGGCATTCATCACGGCCATGCTGGAGGAGTAAAAGTCGGAGGA
>CAVJCN010000239.1:0-3834 GCA_963647945.1 Absicoccus sp.
CTGGGGAGTTCCCCAGCGAAGACGCCGCATCTACCTTGTCGCAGATCTTGCAGGCAGAAGTGCCGGAAAAATACTATTTGAGTCAGAAGGCTTGTCTGGGTATTCTGCGGAGGGCTTCCGCTCGTGGCAAAGAACTGCCGGAAGTTTTACGCCTTGCCCTGGAGCGACAGGCTTCGACGGGTACAACGGCAGTCTGACGGACGACACTTCCGCCACCCTTGGCGTAAACTGCGGAATGAGTACCGGCCGCAACGGCATCGTGCTGAACGACCAGGGCGGCGACCGCATGGAGGTTTCCGAGGATGTTGCGGCAACGCTCCGGGCAGAAAATCACGGACATCCACCCTGTGTCATGGAGTCGGCAGGATTTTGCACCGAGCATTCCGCAAAAAGCCGCACCATCGGCTATGAGGAAGAGTGTTCTCCCACGCTCCGTGCAGGTGTTGTTCCTGCGGCGGTTGCACTGGAAAACCATCCGATCGACAGCCGGGTCAAGCTCTCCGAGGACGGCAATGTGCAGACGCTGACCTCCCGCATGGGGACCGGCGGCAATAATGTGCCGCTTGTGATGAAGATCCGCTCCGGCTGCGAGGGCGGCGGCAAAGGACCGCTCATCCAGGAGGACAAATCTGCGACCCTGTCCTGCAACAATGACCAGACATTGTTTGAACCTTGCGGCTGGGACGGTGGGCAGATTTCGCCCACGCTCACTAAGCAGAACGCCAGTGGAAATCAGCGTATGCCGGACAAGGACAACTTCACCTGCGTCCTTCAGCCATTCGGCATCTGCTCCAAGGATTCCAATGCCATGAAGTCGGATAATCCGCACAGCGGCATCTACGAAGCGGAAACCGCACGGACGCTTGACGGCAACGGCGGCAATCCCTCCTGCAACCAGGGCGGCATTGCTGTTGTTGAGAGCTACACCATTCAAGGCTCCATGATCGGCCGTGAGGACAAGAATGGCCCCCAGGGCGACGGCATCAACGAGGATGTCAGCTTCACCTTAAATACCGTAGACCGCCATGCTGTCTACAGCATGACAACGGGCTGCTTTACCCAGGTTTCCAAGGAAAAAGCACCGACCGTCCTCGCACGGGACTACAAAGACCCGACCGCCGTGTGCTATGGCATCGGCAGAGATACCTTCAACCAGGGGCAGAACGCCAAGTTCGCTCCGACCTTTGAAGAGGAGCTTCAGCCGACACTGGTGTCAAAAGGAACGGGTGCTATCCAAAGCGGATACACCGTCCGGCGTTTGACGCCCACCGAATGCGCCAGACTCCAGGGTTTCCCGGACAACTGGTGCTCCGACCTCGGTACGGAAAATCCGACCGATGAAGAGATGTACTTCTGGTATAAGATGTTCAAGACCTACGCCGAGGTGACCGGCTGCAAAATGAAGTCCGACAAGCAGGTCGCAAAGTGGCTGAAAGATCCGTATTCCGACAGTGCGGAATATAAGATGTGGGGCAACGGCGTGGCGCTTCCGTGCGTATGGTTCGTGCTCTGCGGGATCGTGTGGTATGCACAGTTATGCGGTGAGAATGACCCGATATAATCTACACCGGAAATGTGCAGATATAGCTGGATATATGCCGAGCCTGACGGTAATATGTGACTACCCAAAAAAGAGGAGGTCACGAAAATGACGATTACCATCCATGCTCAGGGTGCGGAACGCAAGCGGCTGGTGCAGACCATCTCCGACTGGCTCGGTGTCCCCGCAAAGTACTGCGGCGCGCCCACATTCAACTATGAGGTGGATTACTTCAACATTGATCGAAACGGCAGCCTTTCCTTTGATGACCGTGCCGACAGCGAGGTCATTGAGCGGCTCTTGCAACACCTCTACAATGAGGGCTTTGACATTGACCAGAGCCACACCGAGGAAGCAGATGCTGATACGGACGAACCCTGCGGCGTTTGCATCTCCATGCCGAAGAGTTTATTCACCGACAGCAGTCTGGAAAATCTCAAGGCACTCATTACCGCCAAGGCCGGTCTTATCAAGAAAGCCCTCGGAGTCGCTGACCTGCCACTGGAAATCACGGACACGAAGGTGTCCTTCCCATGGTTTCCGACAACACCCACCCCGGACGAGATGAATGCCTACGACACCTTTATCTGCAAGCTGTGCGAAATGGCACGGAATCAAAGCCGTGTCAATTCTTCCGAAAAGCCCACCGATAATGAGAAATATGCCTTCCGCTGCTTTCTCCTGCGACTCGGCTTCATCGGTGCAGAATATAAAACCGCCCGAAAAATTCTGCTGAAGAACCTGGCCGGCTCCTCGGCTTTCAAGAACGGAGGTACGCAGCATGAGATTTCCGAGTAAGGAAACGGTCGAGCGTATTCGCAAGGAGTATCCGGTCGGCACCCGTGTGGTGCTTGTTCAGATGGACGATCCGCAGGCACCGCCTATCGGCACAAAAGGTACCGTGCGCGGTGTGGACGATATCGGTTCCATCATGGTCGCTTGGGATAACGGCTGCGGTCTGAGCGTGGCCTACGGCGAGGACATTTGTCGGAGGTGCGACCATGACTGAGAAAATCCGAGAGCAGATCCTCGCCGTCCGCAAGACCGGCCGCACAAATATGTTTGATGTGCCGATGGTACAGTACATTGCCAATGAAATACGGTTTTACGAACTGGTGGTATTCCTCGAAGAACATCGAGGCGAGTATGTGCATTTCATTCTCGCAGGCGAATGTAAATCTCTGTGAACCACACAGGTCAAGTACACCGACCAATATCTTAGGAATGGGGCCGAATGGCTCTGTTCCTCGTATACGCACAAGGTCGCACCGATTTCGGTGGCGGCTATTTTTATGCCTTTTGAAAAAAGGAAAAAGCACCTACCATTACTGATAGATGCTTTTTCTGCTCAAAAGCGCAAATCAGTCGAAATCATAAGGGTTGCTGTAGCACATCCAGTCAAGATCTGCGTTCAACCCAAGTTCGTCGAATAACGCTGCCTGCCGCTTTGCTTCCTGCTTACGAGTTGACTTTTTGGTCTTTTTCTCGTTTGCGATTCTGGCTTGGTAGGCTTTGTTGTTCGGATTGTGCTGATTGGCATAATCGTCGAGTTGCTTTTGAGTGTGTGTCTTAGCGGACACGCCTTTTTTGATAGCCATGGTCGTTTCTCCTTTCTCCTTGACAACTGCTCCTCGACTACGCACGGAATAGCGGACAATATGTCACCTTCTAAGCTGAACCCGGCAGATTCTTACCGGATTATTCCTGCATTTAATCGAGTCTCAAGGGCGGAGAATGATTTTTCTGAGAAAAATCACTGCATATATTATATGCGAAAACATCCTAAAAAGCAACAGATTACAAGAAATTGTGCGCCTTGGAGGTGAATATTACGAGAAAACTGAAAAACTACAAGCCGACAAGGTTCATGGAGAAAACCTCCCACTATGATACGGACGCCGCCGATTACGCCGTCATGTTCATCGAGAGCCTGTGCCACACCAAAGGCACATGGGCAAGAAAGCCCTTTGAGCTCATCGACTGGCAGGAGCAGATTATCCGGGACATTTTCGGTGTCCTCAAGCCCAACGGCTATCGGCAATTCAATACCGCCTACATCGAAATTCCGAAAAAGCAAGGCAAGTCCGAGCTTGCCGCTGCGGTGGCGCTTCTGCTCACCTGCGGTGACGGCGAGGAACGAGCTGAGGTCTATGGCTGCGCTGCCGACCGTCAACAGGCGTCCATCGTTTTCAATGTGGCGGCGGATATGGTGCGGATGTGTCCGGCGCTCTCCAAGCGAGTCAAGATACTGGATTCCCAGAAGCGGCTCATTTATCAGCCAACGGGCAGTATCT
>CAVJCN010000240.1:0-2316 GCA_963647945.1 Absicoccus sp.
ATATAGACACGGGAGCGATGTACAGGGCTGTGGGCCTCAAGATGAAGAGGCTGGGAATACCCATGGAAGAAAAAGAGCCGCTGTTTGATATGCTGGAAAATACCGACATCGACTTTTCGGAGGAGCGGATTTTCCTTGACGGAGAGGATGTCAGCGACCTGATAAGAACCCAGGAAATATCCAAGGCGGCATCCGACTGTTCGGCATTTGCTTCCGTAAGGAAAAAACTCGTTGCACTTCAACAAAAAATGGCAAAATCAAAGAGTGTCATCATGGACGGCAGGGATATCGGAACGGTGGTGCTGAAAGACGCGCAGTATAAGTTTTTCCTTACCGCCGATGACGAAGAAAGGGCAAGAAGAAGATACGAGGAGCTCAAGGCAAAGGGCAGTGAGCCGAGCTTTGAAGAGGTTCTCAGCAGGCTCCGGGAGCGGGATCACAACGACTCTACGAGGGAAGTGACCCCCCTTCGCAAGGCGGAGGATGCAGAGGAAATCGACAGCACGAACATGAGCATCCAGGAAGTGGTGGATTATGTCTGCGGTAAAATCGATTTGCGATAAAATGGTTTGCGGCGGAATCAATAAAATCAGAAAAAACAAATCGAAGAATAAACAAAATCTCCCCGGGGGAAATTAACTCCGAGGGGGATTTTTTATGGGCAGAAAGGAAATAAGGCTGGAAAAAGAAAATCGGGAGATTGTGGGGACTTTCAGAAGGCGGGTGGAGTTTTGCCTTGCGCTTTTCCTTGCTGCTATGATACTCCTTGTATTCAGGCTGTACTATGTGCAGATAAGCTGCCACGAGAGCTTTGAAAGGGCGGCAAAATCCCGATACGAAATCCTGATATCCGGTTTCGGTTCGGAGTGCAATTTCTATTACATTATCGAAAAATCAAAGATAGACGCAATGCTCACGGAAGCCCTGGAAAAAGCCGGCGCAGAAGACATAACAAAAGAGTCTTCAAGATACTCTGTATACGAGATGAAGAACTACGACCCCGGGCTGAACGAAAAGCTGAGAAAGGATTACGGCGCATATGCTTTCAGAAACTATGCTTTCAAAAGCTACGCTCTCGGAAACGATGCTTTCGGTACGGCACAGGGAAACACCGGAAATGAGAATAATGAGAATAAACTCAAAGTTATTGTCTATGCAGACGCTTCGGGAAAGATCATTCAGGGAATTTCACCAAAGATTCCAGGGCTGACCTGAGTTTTTCCAGCGCCTTCTTTTCGATTCGCGACACATAGGAACGGCTGATCCCAAGCTGCTTTGCAATTTCACGCTGAGGCCTGGGCTCGTTGCCGTCAAGGCCGTATCTTGCGGCGATGATCTTCTTTTCTCTGGCGGACAGACATGAATCCATAGCTTCATAGAGCTTTCCCACCTGGATTTTAAGGTTTATCAGATCCACAATTTCGTCACTGTCGGTGCCCAGAATATCGTTGAGGCTGATTTCGTTGCCGTCCTTGTCGGTACCGATGGGCAGACTCAAAGAAACCTCTCTGCTCAGGCGTTTTGAGGCCCGGATACTCATGAGAATTTCGTTTTCTATGCATTTCGCGGCGTAGGTGGCAAGCCGGGTGGACTTGCCGGAAGAATATGTATTAACCGCCTTGATGAGGCCTATGGTTCCGATTGAGATAAGGTCATCCGGGCACAGGCAAGGACTTGCATATTTCTTTGCAATGTGGGCTACAAGGCGAAGATTTCGTTCTATCAGAATTTTGCGGGCGTTGGGATCCTTTTGTGCCAGTAATTCAACATAATATTGTTCTTCTTGTTCTGTAAGCGGATTGGGAAAGGAACTGCTCATTTATGTAACCCCCTCTTTAGGTTTTATCTATATGCGGAAAAAACCTGCAAGGTGCTTGGCAACACAAAAAAGTGCCCGTACCTATTTTAGAGGGGGATTATCAGAGCCTACACTTATCTGTTTTCAAAGGATAAACAGTCCGTGCATTCGATTTTGGTAGGATTTGCCTCGTGGGTTCCGACGGTTATGGTATCCAGCGAGCAAAGATTTTTAGCCTCCTTGTGATGTCTGCATTTTTCAACAGTGCATCTGATGGTCTGACTGCAATTATTTTCCATGTCTTTCGCCTCCTTTTCAATAAGTATTATTACCGAAAAATCACAAAATAATACGGCCGGAATGCTTGTACTATCATCAAAAAAATGCTATAATTTTTTAATACAGTGCGTCTTTGCAAAGAGGGATTAAGAGCATCGGCGCAGGGGGTTTTCGCCTTAGAACAAGAGGGAGAACCAAATATGAAAATTAAAATGTTGCCGCAGGAGGAACGACCTGTG
>CAVJCN010000240.1:2326-3811 GCA_963647945.1 Absicoccus sp.
AAGCTGTTTTCGGCGGGGCAGAGGCCCTTACTAATACCGAACTTTTGGCAGTGCTTCTCGGATCGGGAACCCGCGAAAAATCCGCTATCGGACTTGCGGAGGATATACTTTCAACAGAGTCCCGGGGGCTTGCTTTCCTTGCGGAATGCACGGCTTCGGAGCTTATGAGGATAAACGGAGTCGGAAGCATGAAGGCAGCTCGCGTGCTTGCCGGAATAGAGCTGGGAAAACGCATTGCCTCAGGGCCTATGAACCGTAAAGCCTCGGTGCGCCACGGAGATGATGTGGCGAATCTTTTTATGAAAGAGCTTCGTTACGAAAAGAAAGAAAATTTTAAAGCAGTTCTTTTAAACGCTAAGGGAGAGGTTTTGGCGATAGAAACGGTGTCCATCGGCGATTTGACCATGGCACCCGTACATCCTCGGGAGGTTTTCTGCCAAGCCGTAAAAAAGAGTGCGGCGGCGGTGATTTTTGTTCATAATCATCCCAGCGGCGACCCTACGCCCAGCAAGAATGACATAGAAACCACCAAAAGGCTCATGGCATGTGGCGAACTTTTGGGGATCAGAGTTGTGGATCATCTGGTGATCGGAGATAATGATTATCGCAGCATAGCGGCAGTCATGGAGGAACAAAAAGAGCAGGAAACGGCGACATAAAGGAAAAAACAAGAGAAGAACTAAAAACTATTGTCTTACATATGGAGGTATTAAAATGTGCAGTTTATTCAAAGCTAAGGATATGGGGATCGACCTGGGGACAGCCAACACCCTTATTTTCGTGAAGGGAAGCGGGATCGTACTTAACGAGCCGTCGGTAATTGCGGTCAACACCCGCGGGGGCAAGACAATTGCGGTAGGCGCTGCGGCTAAGGAAATGCTGGGTAAGGCACCGGCAAACATTTCCGTGGTCAGACCCCTTCAGGACGGCGTTATTTCCGATTTTGACAAAACCGCCGATATGCTCAAATCCTTTCTGGAAACGGCATTAAAGATAAAGAGAATAAGAAATTTCAGAGTTGTGGTAGGTGTTCCCAGCGGAGTTACCGAAGTGGAAAAGAGAGCCGTTGAGGAAATCGTAAGACAGATGGGCGCAAGCGAAGTATTCATTCTCGAGGAACCTATGGCTGCGGCAATAGGCGCGGGAATGCCCGTTGACGGCGCAAACGGATGTATGATAGCCGATATAGGCGGAGGCACTACAGATGTGGCTATTATAGCCCTCGGAGGTGTTGTAACCAGTACATCCATAAGACATGCCGGAGATAAAATGAACGATGCTATCATTCAGTACATGAGAAAAAGACACGCCCTGCTTATCGGAGAACGCACGGCGGAGGCTCTGAAGATAAATATCGGATGCGCCTGCCTTGATGAAGATGAGAACGGCAACGAGGTGATCGTATCAATGGACGCAAGAGGCAGAGATATAATTTCGGGACTGCCAAAGACTCTCAGCGTGACAAACAAAGACATAATGATTGCC
>CAVJCN010000241.1:0-3807 GCA_963647945.1 Absicoccus sp.
CAGCGGCTCAATCTGTTCGAGTGCCTTCTGTTTCTCGGCGACCTTCTCCAAATTCTTTTCAATCCAGCCTTTATGTTGCAATATGAGCATGTTAATCTCAGCATCGGTTGCCTGAAGAGGTGCTCTGATAATAAGCCCCTCTGCGTTAACCTCAAGCCCTAACGATTTGCGATTGCTTCGAATGATTTTGCAGTTCATATCAGTCTTTCCTCAGGCTCTTATAAAGCTCCTTCGCCATCTCATCCTGCACCTTCTGATAGAAGTCAGGGTCATTGAAGAGCTTTTGGAACGCCTCGTTATTGTCTAAGAAGCACTGCGTTACAATATCCTTGAATTTATCAGGGAATAGCGATTCCACGAACATTTCCGTAGAATTGTCTTTTGCGTACTTCTTGAACTTTTTCACATCCGAATCCTTCATGAACATCTGATAAATGCCCTCTATAATTACACGGTCGGCATCGGTGAACTTACCCTCAAATCGTTCGTTCACCTTATCAATGATATTCTGCAGGGTATCCTGCTTCTTGTTCGGAACTTTCGGCTGAATTGATCCGTTCGGAACAAATACCGGCGGCTTCTCGTTAAGCGTTATATGTCCGGAGAAAGTTTCTGTAAGCTTTGCATACTCCAGCTTTATCTTGTCATCAATGTCGATGATCTCTGTCTGCGTACGCGGTAGTAGTCTTATAAGATTGCTTGTATATTGAAACTCGTTGAAGAGTTCCTGATCGTGCAGTCTTACAAGCTGGGTTACATAAGAGTATGCACTGTTAAACTTACGGATATAATCGCGTACCGTGTACCGGTCATCTTCACTCAAATCTTTGTATCGGTCAATGACAGGGCGCAGTAGACCTGCAAGCCTGCCAATGGATGCTTCCGTCTGTGCAGTGCCGCTGTGTTTGCCCATAAAGCCAATAAAGGTTTCAACATCGTTGAAGTTATAAAGCATGAAGGATGCAATCTTGCTGCGCAGGTCATACACCCTGTTGATATCGCTGTCGCCCTCCATCGTGGTGGTCTCATAGTACGGCAGGAACGACTTGCGAATGTCTTCTTCTGTGTTTTCAAAGTCA
The DNA here is from genome assembly GCA_963647945.1 of Absicoccus sp. Classification (GTDB taxonomy): domain Bacteria; phylum Bacillota; class Clostridia; order Peptostreptococcales; family Anaerovoracaceae; genus CAG-238. Next base: position 1,080 of record CAVJCN010000241.1, read on the forward strand.
AGCACAAAGGTTGACTGCTTACCCGGTGCGGTTCTGTTCAGGCGGGAAAGCGTCTGTACAGCAGTGATATCTTTTAGCTTCTTATCTACATACATGGTATGCAGCAGTGGCTCGTCAAAGCCGGTCTGATACTTGTTCGCAACAACAAGAATATTATAGAGGCTTGAATGGAAAGACTTGCGGAACTTCTTGTCCGTTGTAATATATTTGCCGTTCTCGTCAAGGTTCATCGCGGCTTCGGTGTACGGCTTTTCGGAGGGCATATCGGGAAGGGAAATCTCTCCGGAGAACGCAATCATGACATCGCTGCCTTTGGATTCCTCGGGATGATCTTTCAGGTATTGCTTGATGGCAAAGTAGTAACGCACGGCATTTGCGCGGCTGTCGGCAACGATCATGGCTTTGCCTTTGCCGTCAATCTGATAGCGGCAGTTTTCAAGGAAGTTAGTCATAATCATTTCCGTTTTCTGCATGATAGTATAACCGTGCTGTTTATAATACTTAAACAGGGCCTTTGATGTCGGGCCCTCAATCAGCTCCGGGTTATCGTCGGAAACCTTGATGAGCTTAAATGCCTCTTTGATTGTCGTATAGTATTTCAGCACATCGAGAATAAAGCCTTCTTCGATGGCCTGCCGCATAGAGTATACATGGAACGGTCTGTGAATCGGTGTGCCGTCCGCCGCAATATCCGTCACGCCGAAAAGTTCAAGCGATTCACCCTTTGGTGTAGCCGTGAATGCAAAGAAAGACTGGTTGTTGTGCTTTCCCTGACCGATTACCGCATTTATGTATTCATCGGTGAGATCCACCTCGGATTCGTCGATCCCCTCTTCGTCGGCATAGTCCTTTATTGCAACGCCGATATCAATCAGGCTGCGGCGGAGCGTTTTTGCGGATTCGCCGCTCTGACCCTGATGCGCCTCATCGACGATGATGGCAAACTTTCTGCCGGAAAACTTCTCAATATCCTTATAGGCGAACAAAAACTTCTGAATCGTGCAGATTATAATTCGCTTTTTATCGTTGAGAGCCTGTGCCAAATCCCGCGAATGTTTCTTTTCGTCAATGCACTCCAAAAGCCCCGGCACATGCTCGAAGCTGTTGATCGTATCCTGCAGCTGGCTGTCAAGCACGACTCGGTTAGTTACGACAATGACCGAATCAAACACACTTTCGTCATTGCTGTTGTGCAGGGATGCAAGACGGTAAGCAATCCATGCTATAGAGTTAGACTTGCCACTGCCGGCACTGTGCTCAATCAAGTAATTTGTGCCGGGGCCTTTTTCACGCACATCGGCAACAACCTTTTTAACCACATCATACTGGTGATAGCGGGGAAAGATGACCTTATCTTTTGTAACCGTCTTTGTCACGCCGTTCTTTGTAATCTCTTCCTTTTCGCGTACATGGGTAATAAAGCGATGAAGAATATCAAGAAGAGAATCCCGCTCCAGCACTTCTTCCCACAGATAGGCTGTATCATATCCGTTTTCGTTTTTTGGATTTCCCGCACCGCCGGTGACACCTGCTCCGTTCGAGCCCATGTTGAAGGGCATAAAGTAGGTGCTGCCGTCCTTTAACTGCGTGGTCATCCACGCTTCATTCAGGTCAACGGCAAAGTAGACAAGGAAACGATGGTCGAGCCGGAACGCAAACTCCTTTGAGCTGCGGTCCTGCTTATATTGCTTCATGGCACAGTAGACATCCTGCCCCTTGAACTGGTTTTTAAGTTCTATCGCCACTACGGGAATGCCGTTGACGGACAGCACCATATCAATCGTGTCGGTCTTATCGGGAGCATACCGGAACTGTCTGGTGCATCCTAAAATGTTCGCGCCATACTGTTCATTGAGCGTCTCGTTGAGACCGCTCTCCGGCTTAAAGTAGCACATGCGAAGCTTTACGCCCATATCCGTAATACCGTTACGAAGCACGGAAATAAGTCCCTCGTTTGAAATGGTCTGCTCAAGACGGGTGTAAAGCTTATCTGCGGCTTTGTCGCCGTAGTATTTGGTGTACTTTGCCCATTCCTTCGGTTGAGTTTTGGCAATGAACTCGCAGAGCACATCCATATAGATGCATCTGTCTACATCATGCTGCCGGTTATGAATCCAGTTGCCGTCTTTGTCCTGACCATTAAACTGCTCATAGCCATGAGATATGAGATGCTGTTCTATATCAAATTCAAATCTCTTTTCAGACTTATCCATTTTGTGCCTCCCCGGTTTTTTCGTTTTTCTGAGACCGTGCGCTGTATACAAAATCCTCTTCGAGGTCTAAATCGTAGCATTTCAGAAGCTCTCTGATAATGCAGATGCAGTCATATGCGGAGTAGCCCGTACTTATGTATATTCCGCTGCCTTTTTTCAGTTCAAACGGGTTCTTGACCGCATTCTCATCATAGGAGAACATCGGATTTACCCAACCGCTGAAAACCTCTGTGTTCTTTGCCATTCTCTCAATGATGCTGCTGTCAAGCTCATAGAGTTTAACGGCAACCGAACGAACCATTCCGGCAAAGCTGTCTACATTCACGCGTTCTCCAAGCAGTTCATAGTAGTTTACCAGCTTGTATGTTGCGTTTCTCGGGTCAGAGACCTTGTATTCTTTATATCGTGGGTCGTTAAATTCAACGGTAGTTTCCGGCTTTTCTATCGGGAAAAGCTTCAGTATTGTCTCGGAAAGTTCTTTTGCCCTGGCCTGAATCTGAGGCTCAGCCCATGTA
>CAVJCN010000242.1:0-3789 GCA_963647945.1 Absicoccus sp.
GTGCTCAAAATTGGAGGTATCTATCGCTTCGCCGGCAGCGCTTGCGCAGCCCGAAAGGGTCTTAATCACAATAATATTTCCGGCAAAGTTAATGGAAGTGATGGTTTCCCGAAATATTTTAACAAAACGATCCGAAACAGGAAGCTCCTGGGATTTGTGAACTGAATATTTGTACTTGCCGGAAGAGGAAAGGGTCTTAACCAGCTGAAGTTCCTTGATATCTCTGGAAATTGTCGCCTGAGTTACCTCATAGCCGCAGTCCCGGAGCATGGAAGCAAGTTTCTCCTGGGTATGAATTTCATTGTTTGTAATCAGCTCAATGATTTTGTTTTGTCTGGAATATCTCATGTTTACCTCCCAAAGTAATCGCTTACTCGTCTAATCTTACTAAAATTTTAACATATAGGCGGGCAAATTTCAATATAAAAAATACTTGTAGACAAACAAATGTTTGCGTGATATAATTTTAAGAGAACAGATTGCGAACAGGAAGTTTAGGGAGTTTTAATGTGAGAATTTTGGGAATTGACCCCGGCTATGCCATATTGGGATACGGGGTTTTGGATATGATAGGAAACAGGTTTAAAACGGTGGCTTACGGCTCGATTACCACGGACAGCAGTATGGAAATGCCGGAGCGTTTGACGGCTTTGTATGACGGACTTACGGAAATTATCGAAAGGTACCGGCCGGAGGAAGCCTCCATCGAGGAGCTTTTCTTCAATAACAATGCCAAGACGGCGATTCTGGTGGGCGAGGCCAGAGGCGTTGCGGTGCTTGCCTGCGCAAAACATAATTTGAAAATAAGCGAGTACACGCCGCTACAGATAAAACAAGCACTTGTGGGATACGGACGGGCAGACAAAAAACAGGTTCAGGCAATGGTTAAGGCTATCTTGAATCTTGACGAGGTTCCGAAGCCCGACGATACGGCGGATGCGGTTGCGGCAGCTATCTGTCACGGACATTCCGGCGGTCATAAGAAGCCGCTGCGGATTAAGGAGGGAATATAAATTATGATTAGATATATCAAAGGTATATACGCAATGACTTTTGAAAACGGCATTGTCGTGGAAACGGGTTCGGGCATGGGCTTTGAAATAAATATTCCCACAGGCTCTCCTTTGTACCGCTACGGCGAAGGGGAAGAAATCCTTGTATACACGGCAATGATCGTGAAGGAGGACGATATCAGCCTTTACGGCTTTCACAATCGGGAAAGTCTGAATCTTTTCCGAATGCTGATTACGGTTAACGGCATAGGAGCCAAGGCGGCGATGGCAATTATGGGCTCCATGTCCGCGGAGGAACTTCGGCAGGCGATTATATTTGAAGATGTCAAGTCTATCAGCAGGGCAAACGGCGTTGGCAAAAAAACCGCGGAACGGCTGATACTGGAGCTAAAGGATAAGCTGGGAAGCATTGAAAACTGCGGAGCAGGGCAAAACACCGGCGGCGCGCCCGGGGCAGACTTGGCAGGAAGCCCGGAGGACGACCCAAGAACCGAGGCGATTAGCGCCCTTTCCGCCCTGGGCTATACAAAGGCAGAAGCCTTCGGGGCAGTATCAAAGGTGGCGGAAGAAGGTCTTTCCTGCGAGGACTACATAAAAAAAGCCTTAAAAAATCTATTTTAGGGTGCATTTAGGGTGTATAATATATAATTGTGCACTCCCGTGACAGCTTAAAGATAAGATAAAGCGTAAAGATAAGATAAAGTGCAGAGATAAAAAGAAAAAAGATAATAAAAAATAAATTGAAATACCCAAGGGGAAAAGGAATGGAAAAGGAAAGAATTACATCTGCCGGCATCAATCCGGGAGAAGCAAGGCAGGAAGCAAGCCTGCGCCCACAGTATTTGGATGACTATATCGGACAAAGCGGTGTAAAGGACAATCTTAAAATTTTTATAGAAGCGGCAAAACGCAGGGGCGAACCCCTTGACCATGTGCTTTTTTACGGGCCGCCGGGACTGGGAAAAACCACCCTTGCGGGGATCATCGCAAATGAACTGGGAGTAAATATCAAGATAACTTCCGGGCCGGCGATAGAACGGGCAGGAGATCTGGCTGCAATCCTGACAAACCTGGAAGAAAACGATGTGCTCTTCATCGATGAAATTCACCGGCTAAACCGTTCTGTGGAGGAGGTTTTATACTCTGCCATGGAGGACTACGCGCTGGATATTATCATCGGCAAAGGCCCATCTGCACGCTCAATAAGGCTTGATTTGGCCCGTTTTACCCTGATAGGAGCAACCACCAGAGCAGGAAGCCTTTCGGCTCCCCTCAGAGATAGATTCGGAGTTATAAGCAAATTTGAACTTTATACCACCGAAGAGCTCACCGAGATCCTAAGGAGAACCGCAAGAATTTTGGGAGTAACTGCGGAGGAAGAATCCCTCGGGGAAATGGCAAAGCGCTCCCGGGGAACTCCCCGTGTGGCAAACCGTATGATGAAACGAATCAGGGACTTTTCACAGGTAAAAGGAAATGGTATAATAGACGCTGAGATAACGCGGGAGGCGCTTTCTGCGCTGGGAGTGGACGAGCTTGGTCTTGAAAGACTGGACAGAGAAATTCTCAGCGGGATCATAGAGCGTTTTAACGGCGGGCCTGTGGGAATTGATACCATTGCCGCATCCATCGGAGAAGAACGGGTTACCATTGAGGATGTGTACGAGCCGTATTTGATTCAGACGGGGCTGCTTTACCGCACACAGAAAGGAAGAATGGTTTCGCCGGCGGGATATAAGCACATGGGGCTTCAGCCTGCCGATGAGGGAGAAACCGAAGAATAAACCATGCACATTAATGATTTTGACTATGAACTGCCCCAGGAGCTTATCGCCCAGACTCCGGCAGAAAAACGCGATTTTTCAAGACTTATGGTTGTTCACCGAAATTCCGGTGAGGTAGAGCATAAGCACTTTTACGATATTGTTGACTATCTGAAAGAAGGCGACTGCCTTGTCCTCAACAACTCAAAGGTTTTGCCGGCAAGATTGTATGGAAAGAAAGAGGGAACCGGTGCTAATGTTGAGTTTTTGCTTATCAAGCGTATCAAAGGGGACACATGGGAAACTATGGTAAGACCCGGTAAGCGTCTGAAACCCGGAGATGCGGTATCTTTTTCCGATGACAAACTTTTTCGTGCCGTCATAGAGGATTACGGCGAGGACGGAACAAGAATAGTCCGGTTTGAATATGAGGGGATCTTCCTCGAAAGGCTGGAGGAGCTGGGTAAAATGCCTCTGCCGCCTTACATCGAGCGGGAGAATAATTCCCAGGACAAGGACAGATATCAGACGGTGTACGCCAAGAAGGAGGGCTCCGTGGCGGCTCCCACCGCAGGACTTCATTTCACCCCCGAACTGCTGGAAAAGGCAAAGGTAAAGGGGGTAAAACTGGCATATGTTACTTTACATGTGGGAATCGGAACCTTCAGACCCGTAAAGGTTGAGAACATAGAAGAACATCATATGCATTTCGAGGAATATTTTATCGATGAGGAAACGGCCCGAAGGATAAACGATACAATTAAGGCGGGGGGAAGAATCGTTTCGGTGGGAACCACCTCCACCAGAACCGTGGAAAGCGCGGCGGTTTACGATGAAAAATACGGAAAATATCTCGTACAGGCAGGTCATGGCTCAACGGGAATTTTTATCTATCCGGGCTACGAGTTTAAGATAATCGATTCCCTTATTACCAACTTCCACTTGCCGAAATCCACCCTGCTCATGCTCATATCCGCATTGTATAACAGGGAGGATATCCTGCGGGTTTATCG
>CAVJCN010000243.1:0-3787 GCA_963647945.1 Absicoccus sp.
TGATTGCGAAGGGAATGCTTAGAGAGGGCATGGCAAAGGAACTCATCGCAAAGATCACAGGGCTGACCCTAAGCGAGGTCGCGGAGCTTTAGCTTGATTTGTGAAATTTAACTTATATAATAAACCCACATAGGGCGCAGTCTGCCGGCCATGCAGACCGTGCCTTTTTTTGCCTCACTCTGTGAAAGCTGCAAGGGAATAAAAATACTTGAAACCAGGGGGCATTTGGGGTACACTACATATAATGACAGTATATCTGCACGGAAAAAACACATAAAACACATAATTGGAGGCTGCGAACATGGCATTCGACACAAAATTTGACGCAAAAAAAGTAAAAGACGATATAGTTAAGTGGATAAGAGATTGGTTTGAGATAAACGGAAAGGGCTGCAACGCCATCGTGGCGATTTCTGGGGGCAAGGATAGCTCCGTGGTAGCGGCGCTCTGCGCTGAGGCCCTGGGACGGGACAGAGTCATCGGTGTGCTTCTTCCGAAGGGCGAGCAGGCGGACATCGATGTTTCGCTTGCACTGGTAGCGCACCTTGGAATAAAGCATTTTGTGATAAATATCAAGGACTGTTTTGACGGCTTGATTGCCCAGATAAAAAAGGCTGCCGGAGAGGATTCCATTCAGACCCAGACCGTGACGAACCTGCCGCCTCGGCTTAGAATGGCGGCGACCTACGCGATTTCTCAGTCCTTTAACGGCCGTGTGGCGAACACCTGCAACCTTTCGGAAGACTGGGTAGGCTACGCTACGAGATACGGTGACGGCGCGGGAGATTTCAGCCCCCTTTCCCATCTTACGGTGCAGGAAGTCAAGGCAATTGGCAGGCAGCTTGGGCTTCCGTCTATGTTCGTTGACAAGACGCCGATTGATGGGCTTCAGCCGAAGACGGATGAGGAAAATCTTGGTTTTACTTATGCGACCTTAGACCGCTATATTCGCACCGGAGAAATCGACGACCCGGAGATCAAGGCGAAGATCGACAGGCTTCACGCAATGAACGCATTCAAGATAAAATTCATGGACTGCTTTCCGTACGAACCGGAGGAAAAATAAGCGGTAAGGCAAGCTGATTGATAAACTGACAGAGAGACTGCTTGGCAAGGCAGGGGGCAAAATCCGAAAGCTGCGCCTTGACAAGGGCAAAAATCGTAATATTGTAATATTTTCGTAAGAAACTCATGAGGACATTTGTAATAAATGTCCTTTATAGTATGGGTAAAAGGGGACGGAGAAAATGGAACAGACGCAAATAAACATACTCGTGTGCGATGACGACAAGGAAATTGCCGGCGCCATCGAAATTTATCTCAGAAACGAAGGATATGGGGTTTTCAAGGCTTATGACGGAATCCAGGCACTGCAAATCGCCCGGAAAGAGCCGCTGCACCTGATTATCATGGACATCATGATGCCGAATATGGACGGGGTGCAGGCGACGATGAAAATTCGTGAAGAGAAAAACATTCCCATTATCATGCTTTCGGCAAAGTCCGAGGACTACGACAAGATCACAGGCCTTAATGTGGGGGCGGACGATTATGTCACAAAGCCCTTTAACCCGCTGGAGCTTATCGCAAGGGTAAAATCACAGCTCAGGCGCTATGTGCGGCTTGGAAGCATTTCGGGACACGGGGAAACAAAAAGGGGCGTCTTTGAAACCGGCGGCCTTGTAATCGATGACGGGGAGAAATCCGTAACCCTTGATGGACAGCCCATCGCCGTAACGCCTATCGAATACGGGATACTGAAATTTTTGACGGAAAATGCGGGGAAGGTCTTTAGCATCGGGCAGATTTACGAGGCGGTTTGGAATGAGCCTGCCTACAGCCCGGAAAACACCGTGGCGGTGCATATTCGCCGGATTCGGGAAAAGATCGAGATCGACCCGAAAAATCCGCAGTATTTGAAAGTGGTTTGGGGGATCGGCTACAAGATTGAAAAACTATAGGAGGAGATTATGGAAGAAACTTTGAAAGAAAATTTTGCGGGAGAAAGGCTCGCGCCTCAGGGGAAAAATAGCGGGCTTCTCGTATTTGACCGGATTCTGTGGGTGCTTACGGTGCTTGTGGGCACGCTGACGGGAATCGCAGGGAGCTTCCTTGTGTCCCTTTCGTGTATGAACGACTATGCGAACCTTTATAACTACTACATCGGCTATGACGGTGAAATTACGGCTCCCCAGGCACAGGAAACCCTGGACTGGATTTTGAACGGCACATGGACGGTGTATTTTCAGACAGAAAATATGCAAAACGACATAATCAGCAAGATGATGCTGGTTGTGATAGGGCTGGGGATCCTGGCTGTGGCAGGGGCGGTGACCCTTTGCGTGCTTTCCGGGAGATTCGACAGGGAAGAGGACGGCAGCATTCACCTGAATTGGGCGGACCGGATCTGGTCGGAGGTGCTGCTGGTGCTGGGGTGCTTCGGGGCGGGAGCCGCAGTTTCCCTCGCCTGTCCGATGTATAGGATGTATCCGGGAATGAGCAATTTCGGTTTGATTTATGTGCCGGTGAACGAGGATAATTATTGCTTTGGGCCCAGCAATTTCTCGGTTTTCGTGCTTTGTATCGCGGGAATGATCCTTGCAATTGTCCTGGCGTTGGTGTGCTTTGTATCGCTGGTAAAAAAGCTCAAGGCTCATAAGTTCTGGGAAAAATCCCTGCTGGGAGGCATTGTGATTTCGGTAGCGGAGGCGATAAAATCCTCGGATAAGCTCATGAAAAAATATGTGGGACTTCTTATCGGAATGTCGCTGCTGGCGGTAACGGGAATCGGGGCGATTATCGATCTTGTGCTGATATTCGTGTTTGTACCGAAAAAAATCAGGAAGCTGGAAGCAATCAGCAGCGGTGTGGCACGGGTGCGCAGCGGCGAGCTTTCGTATAAAATCGGGGTGGAAACAAACACAGCAGGAAATCCCGCCACGGAGCTTGACAGGCTGGCGGCGGATATAAACAGCATTTCGGAGGCTTCGGAGGCGGCGATACATAACGAGCTAAAGACCCAGCGCATGAAAACGGAGCTGATTTCCAATGTTTCCCATGATTTAAAAACTCCGCTGACATCAATGGTGTCCTATATCGACCTGCTGAAAAAGGAGGGGCTTGACAGCCCGAATGCGCCGGAATATCTGAAAATTCTGGACGAAAAGACCGAAAGACTGAGAGTGCTGACGGAGGAACTCTTCGAGGCGGCGAAGGCTTCCAGCGGGGCGATTCCCGTGAACATGGAAGAAATCGCCCTTGCGTCCATCGTGAGCCAGAGCCTTGGGGAGATGGACGCAAAACTCGCTGCGCGAGGGCTGGAAGCCATCGTCAGAAACGAATGCGTGGAAGAAGGCGCGGAGCCGGGAGCGCCGAAGGTCATGGCAGACGGCCAGCTTCTGTGGCGGGTCATCGAGAACCTGCTGGGAAATGTGGCAAAATACGCTCTCGAAAACAGCCGGGTTTATGTGAACATCAGCCGCAAAGACGGGATTTTGCTTGAAATAAAAAACATTTCAAAAGATGAGCTTAATATTTCGGAAGCGGAGCTGATGGAAAGATTCACCCGGGGCGACGCAGCCCGAAACACCGAGGGCAGCGGTCTGGGCCTTGCAATCGCCAGAGATTTGGTGCATCTCATGGACGGAAAGTTCAGCATAACCATTGACGGCGACCTTTTCAAGGCCTCGGTACTGCTTCAGGAAAAAACAAAATAAACAAAATAAATATTAAATAAAGTGAAAGACATATTGCAGAAAGAACCGTTTTGGTATATAATGTAAATTAC
>CAVJCN010000244.1:0-3782 GCA_963647945.1 Absicoccus sp.
ATTGTAAGAAACCAGTCCTTTTATCTCCAAAATCCCCACAATTCCGCTTACAAAAAATGCGTCCTTTTGTAGTTTTTGGCACAAAAAGTCCACGGTGGTTTCCCCGTTAGCCTTTACAATTTCAAATATCCTTGCTTCGTCCTCTCCCAAAGTTTCCATCTCTTCCGGCGAGGTTTTAAGGGCGATTCCCATTTCCGTAAAAATATCGTCCACCACGGCGATGGCTCTTGCTCCGTCCATAATCAGCTTATTTGTCCCCAGACTGCATTGACTGTTAATGTTTCCCGGCACGCTGAAAACTTCCCTGCCCTGAGATGCCGCAAGCTCCGCGGTTATAAGGGAGCCGCTTTCGGTTCCGGCTTCCACAACGGTTACCGCCATGGAAAGTCCGGAGATTATCCGGTTTCTGCGGGGAAACATATAAGGCATGGGGGCTCTGCCCGGTTCTATTTCGGAAATAATCAATCCCTTTTGGATAATCTCTTCGTATATTTTGCGATTTGCGGCAGGATAGCATACATCCGGGCCGCAGCCCAGCACCGCAATGGTTTCTCCGCCGTTTCTCAGCGCTCCCAGGTGGGCGAAGGAATCGATTCCCTTTGCCATGCCACTTACGATCACCACTCCGTTTTGTGCGGCGGTTTTCCCGATTTTCATGGCCGTCTGCCTGCCGTATTCCGTGCATTTTCTTGAACCCACCACCGCAATGCATCTTTTCTGCATGAGCGAAAGGTTTCCTATACAGTACAAAATTTCCGGCGCGTCCTCAATGGTCAAAAGGCTCTCCGGATAATTCGTATCTCCCTTTTTTACAGTAATTATGTTATTAATTTCCCTCATAATTATTCCTTTTTTCGTTCTTGGAAATCCATGCAGTGCCGATCATCATGGCGGCGGCTGCTTTTTCTGCCCTCTGCGGCTCGTTTCTCTTCTTTAATTCTCTAAAATTTCGTATATCCGAACGCCGCCGAAAGATGTGAAATGTCGATTTCTTTGCTTCCCCTGACATCTGCGATGGTTCTTGCGGTTTTAAGGATTTTATGATACCTTCTGGGGCTTATATGCTGCTTCTCATAGATTTTTTTCATAAATTCGGCCTCTTTCCTGCCAAGGGCGCAAAACTCCTTTAAATCCCCTTCCTGCATCTGGGCGTTTAAATTTATTTTGCCCCCGCGGAATCGCTCTTCTTGAATATTTCGCGCCTGTAAAACCCTCCGGGCCATTTCTTCCGTGGATTCCGAGGGAGTTCCCACCAGTGCTCTGTAATCAACCCTGCTTATTTCCATAAACATATCTATTCTGTCTGCAATAGGCCCGGAAAGCCTGCCCCTGTACTTTTCTATCTCCGTTTGGGTGCAGGTGCAAGGCCTGTCCGGATCTCCCAGATACCCGCAGGGGCAAGGGTTTGTTGCCGCCACAAGGGTGAAGCGGGATGGAAAAACATAGTGATTTCCTCTGCGGTGAATTACAACCTTGCCCTCTTCGATGGGCAAGCGCAGAAGCTCGATCTGACTTCTGGAAAATTCAAGAAATTCGTCCATAAAGAGGATCCCGTTGTGAGCTAGGGAAACCTCTCCCGGAAGAGGCTGGATCCCGCCTCCCAGAATCGTTGCCCGGCTTGCCTGCTTTTCGATTTGTCTGAATGGTCTTTGGGTAAGCAGTTCTCCGTTCTCATCGAGTTTTCCCATCAACGAATATATCACTGCGGTTTCCAGGGTTTCCTCCCTCGACATAGGCGGCAGTATCCCCGAAATTCTTCGGGCAAGCATACTTTTCCCTGTTCCCGGCGGCCCGCACATGAGAAGGCCGTGACCTCCTGCCACCGCAGTTACAATGGCTTCTTTTGCCGCCCAGTGCCCCTTTACATCGAAAAAATTCAGGGCTGCGCTCTCCGGAGTTTTATCCTGCGGAGATGGTCGGAAAGGGATCTTTTCTTTTTCACCGTTAAGCAGCTTTACCGCCTCTTGCAAATCCTTTACGGCATAAATTTTGCAACTGCTTTCCTCTGTTGCAAACCATGCCTCGCGACAGTTTCCCTCAGCCAGATAAACTTCTTCCGCGCTGCCAGTCAGAACCCCCAGCATAGGCAGGATCCCCCGAACCGGTAGGATCTTCCCATCCAGCCCCAGTTCCCCGATAAATGCTTTTGTTTCAATATTCTTGCATTTTATCAGTCCCTCTGCCGCGAGAATGCCCAGCGCAATGGGAAAATCATAATGGCTTCCTTTTTTGTGCACCCAGGCGGGGGAAAGATTTACGGTTATCCTCCCCTGAGGGTAAGGGAAATTACAGTTTAAAACGGCGCTTCTGACCCTGTCTGCGGCTTCCTTTACCGCCGTATCTCCAAGCCCCGTCACATGGAAAGCCGGAAGCCCCGGGGACACATCAATCTCCGCATTTACCCTGATTCCTTCTATCCCCAGCAGGGCTGCTGTTTTTGTTGCAAATAACATATCGTGCCTCCTTTTCTCAGCCGAATCAGCTTAATCATTAAACTCGGCTAAATTGTAAAAATCAGTAAAAATTGCTTTCGTTAATTTGTTCAACGCGAATTTCGATGATCTGAAAGCCGGCGCGCCCGTAATATACCTTCGAGCGCGACAAAAAATATTCTGCGGCTTCCTTTATATGCTTTCGCTTCGTCCTGTTTACAGCCTCCCTGCCCCGGCCGAAGTTCTCCGAAAGCCTTGTCTTTACCTCCACGAAGAGAATTTCACCGCCTCTATAGCCTATGATATCAATTTCTCCGTATCGGCATCTGTAATTTCTGTAAAGAATCTTATATCCCTGCCTGCACAAAACCTCGCAGGCTATGCTCTCTCCGGCATCCCCTATTTGCTTGTTATTCACGGCTTTCCACCTCTTGTTATATTTTTTAACTTATTTTACATTATATTACACAAAAGGTCAAGAAAAAAATCTCCCTTTTTATGGAAGATTTTCTAACAATTTCATTTATAATTTGCCCAAAACCAATTTTCTTATGGCATATGCCACCCCTTCCTCGTCATTAGTCAGTGTAATGCAGTCGGCAGCCTCTTTCACATCCTCTGTGGCATTTTTCATCGCAATTCCCACTCCGGCTCGGCTTATCATGCTGCTGTCGTTGGGGCTGTCGCCGAATGCCATTACGGTTTCCATTTCTATTCCCGTTCGGTCGCATATCTCTTTGAGGGCGGTGGCCTTGCTTGTGGTGGCTCCGCCTATTTCCAGGTTGTGGGAAAATGACGAGGTCACGGTAATTCCGGAAACCGCCGAAAGCCGCCGGAACATGGCATCTTTTTCATCGAAAAACTCAAAGTGGATATTGATATTTTCGATTTTTTCCCGGCTTGCCTCAAGGAAATCGTATATGCCCTCGACGGGAGTGCGGGTTTTCAGCACATATTTTGGGCTCATGTAGGTTGAGCCGTTCTTTGCAAGGTCATCGTAGACCCCTTTGTCTATGTATGCTCTGCCCCCGGTAAACACCTCCACCGGATATTTTGTTTTTTTGAGCATTTCATGTACCTTCATGATCGCAAATTCATCGGCATAATTTGAGTAGATAAACTCCCCTGTCCTTGCATCCGTAATGTGAGCGCCGTTGGAGGTTATAATGTGTTTGAGTCCTTTAATCTTACAGACTTTCGGCGGCAGCGCGCTAAAAACCCTGCCCGTGGCGATTACAACCTCTATACCCGTTGAAATTGCTTCTTCGAGGGTATCTTTTGTTCTTCTTGACAGTCCTTCTCTCGTAAGGGTGGTTCCGTCCAGATCCAGGGCAATAAGCCTTGTAGCCT
>CAVJCN010000245.1:0-3780 GCA_963647945.1 Absicoccus sp.
GAATAAGCCTTGACGATATCGAAAAGCTCAAAATTTATGCTCAAACCGACAAAAAAAGATAATTAAAAAGAGAAGACGATATGAGATGGATCAGAGAACACAAATTAATATCGGCGCTGCTGGCAATATTGCTTGCCCTTGTGATCATCTTCTGCGTTTCCGTTGCCAAAAGCGGCTCGGATAATGCCGCCACAGATGTGGTAAGCAGTGGGATGAACCTGATATCCGGAGGCCTCTCCGGTGTTGCCGGAACCATAAAGAAGAATGTAGTGGGCATCTTTTCGTACAAAAAACTGGAAGCGGATATAGAAGCGCTTCAAGAGGAAAACAATTCCCTTAAGAAGGAGCTTGCAGAGGCGAAGATTGAGAAGGAGCAGCTTGAGCAGCTGGAGGAGCTGTCCCGGGTTCTCAATTATGAATATACAAAAAAAGAGTTTAAACTCGTATCTGCGGATGTTACTTCCCTTGACGGCTCAAACTGGACAAATATATTTACGATAAATGTAGGCAGCGAAGCCGGCGTTGAAGTAGGGGACGCGGTTGTAAACGGAATGGGCCTTGTGGGAAAAATCCAGGACACAGGCGAGGGCTGGTCAAAGGTAGTTTCTGTTATAGACGACGACAGCAAGGTGAGCTTTAAGCTGGCAAGGGACAGCAAGCAGCTTGGGGTTGTTGCCGGAAATTCCCTGGGAGAAATAAGCGGATATATGCTTGACAGCGACTCTACGGTATCCCAGGGGGATACAATCATTACCTCGGGACTTGGGACTTATCCCCAGGGCCTTGAAATAGGAACCGTCCGGGATGTTGCATATAACAGTAACACGCTGCTCAAAGAAGTAACAGTGGAGCCTGCCGTAAACTTTAAGAGTCTTGAAAAGGTTTCGGTGATCTTATGAATATGAGTTACCGTAAAGCGGGAATCATGTTCCTGGTTGCATTTTTAATACAGACATCCTTCTTGAATCTCATAATGATAAGGGGATATACGCCGCAGCTTATACTGTGCCTTGTTGTCGTACTTTCCTTTCTGTACGAAAATCAGATGTACGGCATCGTTTTCGGTGCAATTTTCGGTGTGCTGTATGATATTTGCTTCAGCTCCTATGTGGGGCCAATGGGAATTTCGCTGGTAGTGGTGGGAATTGTGATCCTGATTTTGAGAGAATATGCCAATATTGAGAGTATATTGAATATGTGGATCGTTTCAACTTTGTCGATATTTCTCTATTATGCGCTGAATTGGGTGCTGCTGCATTTAGCGGGTAACCCCATAGGCTTTATGTATGTTTTGAAAAAATTGCCGGGAGAATACATTTACTCCTTTGCAGTTATAACGATTTTATATTTAATTTTGATCAGAAAAGCGGAAAAATACCGCAAGGACAGGTATTTCAGATGAACAAAAAACTGCTGGGTTCCAGGTATTATCAAGTAATAGGACTTGTTACAATCCTTATGCTGCTACTTTGCATAAGGCTTTTTGTGCTTACGGTTTTACAGCAGGAAAAGTGGGATTCGGCCGCCCAGAGCCAAAACACCAAGGAAGTGGTGACCTCCGCTCCCCGGGGCGAAATATTTGACAGATACGGCAGACTCCTTGCCGGAAACAAACAGATTTTTACTGTAACCTTTAATGCAAGCGGCATGGATACGGAGCAGATAAACAATTCCTGCTATGCTCTGGTTAAGCTGCTGGAAAAAAACGGCGATGATTATGTGGACAATTTTCCGATAAAGATAACAAAAGCCGGAAAGTTCTACTACACATATGATTCCGACAAGAAAAAATGGCTGAAATCTCTGGGCCTTGACAAAAACGCAACGGCAGAGGAAGCATTGGCGGTGCTGCGGGAAAAATACGAAATAAGTCCGGAGCTTGACCGCTTTGAGGCGGTGGAAGAGCTGCAGGAAAAGCATGGAGTGTGGCCTCCGATAATCACCAAGAGCATGACTTTTTCTTATGATTCCAAGAAAGAGGATTTTATTTCAAAATACGACCTTTACATCATGGAAAAAGATGAGAACGGGAAAACCGTCAAGCGCACAGAACTCAACGCAAGAGAGGCTTTTATGGCGTTGAGGGAAAAGTACAGTATCGATGAAGAGCTTACAAACAAACAGGCAAGAAAGATTTTTGTGGTGCGGGAGGAAATAAAGAATATAGGATACAACAAGTACCGCTCCAGCACGATAGCAAGCGGCGTAAGCAACGAAACGGTGGCATTCGTGGAAGAAATGCAGGACACCCTTAAAGGCGTTGAAATTGCATCGGAAACCGTGAGATATTATCCTAACGGCAACCTTCTTTCTCATGTGCTGGGCTACATGGGAAGTATATCCGATTCCCAGTATGAGGAATATGTAAACGAAAAGGGATACAGCTCCGATGACCTTATAGGCAAGGACGGAATTGAAGCGAGTATGGAATCCAAGCTCCGGGGAACGGACGGTATTAAGAGCATCCTTGTAAACAGCAGCGGGGACTATGTGGAAACCATAAGCGAAACGGAGCCCGTTGCAGGAAAGGATGTTTATCTGACCATCGATGCGGATTTACAAAAAGTTGCGGAAACAAGTCTGGAAAAATGTATAAAAGCGGTTCAGACAGGCAGCGTTTACAAAAGCAAATACGGAAACAGATCGCTCAGACAGTATTCAAACTGCGGCTCCGGGGCGGTAGTTGCCATAGATGTTGAAACGGCGGATATTCTGGCGATGGCAAGCTATCCGGACTTTGACCCGAATATATTTGCCGAGGGGATTTCCACCAAAGACTGGGCTTCGGTGCAAAGCACGAACCCACGGGATTCCCTTGCGCCAACGCCTCTTTACAATATAGCTACGAGCAGTGCGGTGCAGCCGGGTTCTACCTTTAAGCCGATTACGGCGGTGGCGGCGCTGAAATGCGGCCTTGACCCGAATCGCAGGATCTATGACGGCAACTACATCGAGCTTGGAGGACGGCGTTTCGGATGCAGTAACTATAACAGCGGCCTTGGCTCCCACGGATACGAATCCCTGACTGTGGGAATACAGAACTCCTGTAACTACTATTTTTATTGCATAGGTACGGGAATCGACTGGAATACCAAGACTTCCCTGGGCTACAAGAGCAAGATTTCCATCGAAAAGATCATGGATGTTGCAAAGGAATTTGGCCTGGGTGAAAAGACGGGAATCGAGCTCTATGAGGTAACAACACCGCTGGCATCAAAAGAAAGAAAGATGGCATCCATGAAAAATTCCCTTTGGAGTGCTCTTTATTACAGCGGCAACAAATACTGGCCGAAGTCAACCACCAAGGACGATGATAAATTCAGAGAAGAAATCGATACCATAACCGGCTGGATCGAGGAAAATCCGGACAGAAGCGAGATCATAAGCAGATTGAAAGAACAGACAACGGTGAAGAGCTCAAAGATAGAAACTCTCGCTGATTTGTGCAAATATTCTTACTTCAATCAGGCTGAATGGGGAACCGGCGATGAGTTTAATATTTCCATCGGGCAGGGGGATAATGCCTATACTCCGCTGCAAATGGCAAATTACATCGCTACCCTCGGAAATGACGGCAAGCGAAATCAGGTGAGCATCATCAAGGGAATCGAGGACGAGGGAACCACGAAAAAAGACGACCCTTACGAAATCGATGTGGATAAATCGGATCTTAAGACCGTCATCGAGGGCATGAAGCTGGTAGTCAAAAACGGAACCCTTGCCTCTACCTTTGCGGGCTTTCCCATAGAGGTTGCAGGCAAAACGGGAACCGCCCAGAGA
>CAVJCN010000246.1:0-3743 GCA_963647945.1 Absicoccus sp.
ATCTCGGCAGGGTCGTTATCCCGAAAGAAATCCGCCGCACAATGCGTATCCGCGAAGGTGACCCGTCGCTGATAACATTGACACCATATGAAAAGTTCCGAATAGCCGTGGAGAAACTCACCTCACGGCTTGGAAAATAACAAAAAGGAGTCAATGAAAATGAAAGAAACACTATTTGAACGCATGGGCGGCACTTACCGAAAAGAGGGCGACTATCTTCTGCCGAATGTTGCCGCACCCGAGCAGCCCACCTTTGGGCCTTTCGGTCAGCGGCACTACGCCTATATCCGAAAGCACGATAAAACGCTTTTCAGCAGCCTATGGCTTTCGGGCAAGCTGAACGCCTACATAGAGAATATCGACCGACAAGCCGATGAAATGTTTTCTCGGCTTGTCCACGACATAGCGAAAAACGAAAATGTCGGCGAACGCCTCAAAGCCACCGATCAAATGGAATGGGTACGCCGAATGAACAACATCCGCCGCCGCGTGGAGGAAATAGTCAATCAGGAATTGATTTTGAGATAGTGATAGGTTTTTTGCTATTAGAACATTGAAAAACGAGGAGTGAATGTATGAAAAGAATCATCAGAAATGCAATTCAATGTAAACATTGCGGTGAAATCATTGAATCAATGAGCGTACACGACTTCAAAACTTGCAAATGCGGCAAGGTCTTTGTTGACGGCGGACACGAATATCTGCGAAGAGGCTATACAAACTCAGCCGAAGAGGATTTCATAGACCTGAGCGAGACTATTGAAGTCGAAAACAAATAAATTTAGCGGAGCTTCGGCTCCGCTTTTCTTATGTTGATTATCAATCGGCGAAACGCAGCGGCAAATTATCAAACATTTCGCCGTTTTGCATTGACATTTAGCCGCAATATGGGTATAATATAATCGAACAACTGTAAGGAGAGTTTTACTATGGCGAATGTAATTTCTGTAAAAGAAGCAGCAATGCGTTGGGAATTAGCCGAAAGAACAGTTCGCGGACTTTGTATTGGTGGGAAAATCCCCGGCGCTGTCAAAAATGGACGCAGTTGGCTTATCCCTGCCGGCGCCGAAAAGCCGGTTGACAACAGAATTAAAACAGGAGCGTATGTTCGGGCAAAAAGCCGTCCGAAACACTTGCCCCTGCCAGTCGGTGTGTCTGATTATCGCTTAGCTTCAACTGAATATTATTATATCGACAAGACTATGATGCTCAAAGATTTCATCGATGAGCGTCCGATGGTTACTCTTTTTACGCGCCCGCGCCGTTTTGGCAAAACTCTCAATATGGATATGCTTCGCACTTTCTTTGAAAAAACAAACGAGGATACTTCAAAGTATTTCAAGGATAAAAAGATTTGGGAGCAAGGCGAATATTATCGCTCTTTTCAAGGCAAGTACCCCGTGATTTTTATTACATTAAAAGATGTAAAACACAATTCTTGGGATAACACTTTTGCCAATATCGGCTCGATTATTTCCAGCGAATACTGCCGGCATTCAGATCTTTCTAAAAGTCCCAAGTTAGATAAAAAGCAAAAAGATTTTTACAATAAAATGGTGTCCGAAAAGTATTCGGCTGTTGACCTTGAACGGTCGCTGCTGTATTTGTCTGAAATGTTGAAAAAGCATTACGGTGAGGGCGCTGTTATTATCATTGATGAGTATGACACTCCGATCCAAAGCGGTCATACAAGCGGTTTCTACGATGATGTTATCGCGTTTATGCGCAATCTCCTGTCCGGCTGTTTCAAGGATAATAAGAGTCTGGCATTTGGTTTCCTCACAGGTATTCTCCGCGTTGCCAAAGAAAGCATTTTCAGTGGGCTGAATAACCTTACAATCAATTCGGTTCTCGATAATAAATACAGCGAATATTTCGGATTTACTGCAAACGAAGTAAAAGAAATGGCGGCGTACTACAGTGCTTCGGATAAGTTTGACGAGGTTTGCGAATGGTATGACGGCTACCGCTTCGGCAAGACGGATATTTTTAACCCGTGGTCGGTTATTAACTATTTCAGCAATGACTGTGAGCCGAGAGCATTTTGGCTTTCCACCGGAAGCAACGATATCATAGGTGAGATTATTAAAGAAGCGGACAACGAAATCTACGAACGCCTCTCTTCTCTTGTCAACGGCGGCTCGTTTACAACTTATATCGACACAAGCGTGATTTATCCGCAAATTAAAAACAATCCGTCATCCATTTACAGTTTTTTGCTGATGGCAGGATATTTGAAAGTTGTTAAATCGAGCATTTCTATCAGCGGAGATTTTATGTGCGAGGTCGCTTTGCCGAATAAAGAAATCTCACTTGTTTACCGCAAAGAAATCCTTCAAAAGTTGGAGAATCTCATTCCACAAGCCACAGCTATTGCCGTTGAGGAAGCACTATTCTCCGGCAATGGTGAAAAGTTGCGAGATATCATCAGCAATTTCCTTATTCAGTCGGTTAGTGCTTTTGATACCGCAGGCGAAAATTTCTATCACGGCTTTATGCTCGGTGTTTGTGCACTGTTTGGCAATTCGTATGTAACCTCTAACCGCGAATCCGGTGACGGCAGATACGATATTGCACTTTCTCCGAAAGTCAATAATCTTCCCGGTATTATCATCGAACTGAAAGCCGAGAAAAACTGCAATGAGAACGAATTACAAGAGCTTGCCAAAACAGCACTAAAACAAATTAACGATAAAAAATACGACACCGAATTGAAATCAAAGGGTGTAAAAACTATCTATAAATATGGTGTCGCTTTCAGTGGAAAACATGTTGCTGTTGAAGCGGAATGATTGAAATTAATTATTGCAATGTCCGTTTTTTGGGACAGTAAAAGGCGTATAATGATTAAAATTGATGCCTAAATTGTCAAAGTGAAGCTGCGAATTTTAAGAGAAAAATCCTAAGCTCACTTTGACAAAAGAGTAGAGTGTGGTATATATAGATATTTCAAGATTTTCAGAGCCTAAGGAAGCTGCCGCCGATAAAGTCGGCTTGACCTTGACGAGTTGCTGATGAAAATATTGCGATGCCTGCTTAAAAAGTTTTAATGGTATATTTACCCTAACTTCACTTTCTCATTTAAGCATAGTACAAGTAGATAAATCGCCTCTGCAAGAAAATATGTAATGGTGGACAACCGCACCAACAACGCCAAAGCGATTATTTCCTCGCTCCGTTCTACCGTGGGAGAAAACATCCGCGTGTTCCGTTCCGAGATTCCCTTTTCGGTAAGAGCAGCAGAGTGCAGTCTTTCCGGAGAAAGCACTTTCTCCTACGACAGGAGCGGCAAGATCGCAGCGGCATATGACGCTCTGACGAAGGAAGTGACAGAGATTGAAGAGCGTGCAAAAATCGATCTGGGCCTGACCGGGTTACGATGAGTTTTTCATGAATGACGCAGAGCGAAAGGAAAACAAGTTCCCACAGATTTATGATATTCCCCTATCGGAGATCGACGCTTTCCATGGTTATCCCTTCAAAGTGAAACTGAATGAGGACATGGATGAGCTTGTCCAGAGCATCAAGGAGCGTGAAATCGTCACCCCTGTCACACCCCGACCGAAGGAGGACGGGCGATACGAAATCGTATCAGGGCATCGCAGAAAGAAAGCCTGTGAGCTTGCCACGTTTGATGCCGTGAAGGCCGAGGTGTGGGAGATGACCCGTGATGAGGTTATCATTCTAATGGTGGAATAGAACCTGCAGCGCTCTGTGATACTGCCGAGTGAAAAGGCTTTTTC
>CAVJCN010000247.1:0-3736 GCA_963647945.1 Absicoccus sp.
GTCACTTGTTGTCGAGTCTGTTCGCTCATGATTTATTTCTCCTTCCGGCAGTGCAACTGTGTCGGCAGCATCAGTTGCTGTCGGACTTTGCCGAACTGCCTTATTTTCTTTGATTGAGTAGATGGCATAGCCATCGAATATGTTCACAAGCATGGACTGTTTGTGCTCGTTTAAGGTCATTCCGAATTGGTTCTGCCAGCCAATCGGATATACCGGCGTCCTTGATACCGTTGATTTAGCACCTTCCGCATCATAGGTGCGCTGATACACCTCGGTGGATGTTAAATCAAATGCTATCAGGTATTCGCCATTAGCACGGATGATATTCCCGAGCATCTTATAGCGGTGGTCGGGATTCCAATCCATCATGTCAAACATTTTCAGGAAGAACAGCGTACATGTTGTTTGCCTCGGCTTCCTTTTGCCTTGACCGATTGAACACCACTGGAACGACCCTCGCTCATTTTCACCACAGGGACGGAGAGCCAAAATCTTAGTATGAGGATTGATCAGCGCCTGGACATAGTCTGTGTGCGGAAACTTGGTCAGGCAAGCTGAATTCACATAGAATTTACGGTTATTGAATGTAACCGCAGGCTCACGAATATGAGCAAAGAACTCTCTGCGGACAACCTGGAATTCCTCAAGGTTGAAGTCCGTGCTCATTTCAATCAATTCTTCCTCGTCTTTTAATACCGGGATTTTATGCAGTTCTGAGTCCGCTTGGGGAGCAAAGGTCTCTGTCATAGTCCTCTGCTCAGTAATATCATTCATAAACTACCTCCTAAATATCTACGCCCTGCAATTCTTGCGTGATAAAACTTTTGAGTTCTTCAAACCCCGTTACATGAAGTTTGTTGCCTGTCTCGAAAAGTTGGCCCTCCAAACGGAGCATCCAATCTTCCTCGCTCTGCCGCTGAAGTTCCGTTACGGACTTCTCCTGCGCATAGAACTGCTTACCAAAGGAGCTTGTCCATGATTCGGGAATTGCACGAATGCGCTTTCCGGAGGGCATCAACGGCTGCACATTTGTGCAGTCCCCTTCGCCGTTTTCGTTAGAAAGCACATTAGGCTTGAAATATGCCTCTGAGTCAACGGTATCAAAGATATAGGCAACTACGCCATCCTGCTCATAGAGAGTACCTAAAATACGGTACTTGTATTCAATGTTCCAACCAAGAAGGTTGAACATCGTCTCACTGAAAGCAGCGGTTGGGATTAATCGTGGGTATAGAATGCCTTTTTCCGGCTTTGACGCCATGACACTATTACGGTTTTCTTTGGTAGTCGGTCGAATCGCAAGTTTTCGGCTAATAGGATTTATCAGAATCTCAATATAATTCTGTGTGCCGAATTTCCGGACACACGCGGTACTGAACTTGATAAACTTATGATAAATAATGGCGTGAGGCTGACGCGGAGCATCAAAGAACTCGCCGCGGGCTATTTCAAAACCGCGTAGATCGAAGTCACCTGCTTCCACCTCAAACTGAATCTCTTCCTCCGGATGCGGTTCTTCCTCAGGAGAGGAATACACGCTTTTGGAAGCCAGGTAGTAGTCCCCCTCTTTGAATCCTGCCCATCGGGGATTAATGGTGACAAAACCTTTGAGGACACCATCTTCTACAACGCGGATTTCGGGCAATATAGATTTGTTTCCATACTTAGCGTTATCGAGCATTCTCTGGACCGCAATATAATCGTCGCGGGAAACGATGCCGGGATGATGATTACGATATCGACTCTGCGGTCTTTGACCTCTGTTTTTCTTTGCCTTATGAGTACGGAAGTTTGGTGTAAAGGTTTTTCGAGTTAGGACATCACCGCAATGTCGCTCATTGCGTAGTATTTGAACAATACCGTTGGAAGTCCAATTGATGTTTCCCAAATAGGACTTGCGCCCAAGAGCGTTGAAAGCATCGGCAATCTGCTGCGATGAATAGCCGTACAGATACATATAGAACGCAAGTTTAACTGTAGGCGCTTCGTCAGGATTCGGAATCAGTGTGCCGTCAGCATCATGCATATACCCAAGCAGTTTGGGGGTCAGAGGGATACCATTGTCCAATCGCATTCGCAGAGAAGTTTCCATCGACCTGCTTCGAGTGTGTGACTCTTCCTCGGCCATTGTGGCTTGGAAAGACAAGGCAAGCTGTGAGTCATCATTCAGTGAGAAAATCCCCTCACTTTCAAAGAAGACTCCGACAGGCGGATTGCGTTCGGCAAGGTCTCGCACAATGCCGATAAAGTCATAGATATTGCGGGCGAAACGGGAAACGCTCTTTGTAATGATCATGTCGATTTTTCCGCGCTTTGCGTCGGAAATCATCTGAAGAAACTGCTCTCGCTTATTCAGAGAAGTGCCGGAGATGCCTTCGTCAGCGTAGATTTTAACGAGCGTCCAGTGAGGGTGCTTGATAACGAAATCCTCATAATACTTCTTTTGCAACTCGAAAGATGTAGTCTGCCGGACATCGTCCGTAGAAACACGAACATAGATAGCAACCCTTTGCGGGACATCATTATCGTAATAATCGGCTTGCCTGGTCTCGGGAAAGTAATCATAGTTTTCGGGATCAACTTCAACATAGATGCGCTTTTTGGTCTTTGCCTTGGCTTGCTCTTTTTCTAATCGTTTCGTTTTGTCAATCATGCAGCAGCCTCCTCTCGGAGTCATCGTCCGGCAGGCTCACCCATCCATCGTGGAAGAAGTCTGTGTCCCGCATATCTTCTTGATAATAAGAAGCAAGGGTGAAAATATCTTCGGAGATAAAGTAGATTCCGACCGGATGCGGCAGCGTTGCAAGATAGCGGGACATGATTGTAATCTCCTGCGGTTTCTTCGTTACATTGGAAACCTTCTGTGTAATGATTAAATCCACCTTGCCGTCAAGACAATCTTGAAGCAGTCTGCACCACTCTGGTGCATTTTCCATATTGGGAGCAGTTGAGCCTTCATCTATATAGAAGTCAACCAATTCCCACTTCGGACACAATGCCAATGTGTCGACAAAACCCTTCTTGTGAAAATCGAGATAATTCTCATACTTGGTCTGATTAAAGTATCGAATGTAAATGCCCACCTTGTACGGCTTTGACACAAGAGGTCGCTCTCGGCGAATCGTGTGCAACCATATTAGATGCTCAGCAATCATCTCAGCCCGTTCCGTGTCTCCGTCAAATATCTCTGAAAAGTGCGGTGCAGTTTCTATCTGAGCCAACTTAGCGTGAATATCTATCTCGTCCATTTTGGTTATCCTCCCACTTGCAGTATTCAAAATAAGGCTAAGATTATTGTAAATCATGCAAGGCTTAATATCGACTAACCACAGGTCAAGTGCTTAACCACCGGTTTATCAAAGGCGAAAAAAACAAAAAAATAAGGTCGGCAGACTGAAAACTGCCAACCAAAAAAGCAAAAAAGGCAGGTCAAGATTGGCCTACCTCGAAAACCATATTTGAATTGAATAGATAATTGTCTCCGTTGAAAATTTGATTGATTTTTCAGAAAACCCTTCAATGAAAACGGCAAGAACAAAAAACAGGTCAGACACTGCTGCCCGACCTGTCAAAATAGGTATTCGTCTTTCTTCATCCGCATGGTGGTTTTTAATTCCTTCACGATCTTGATAATGGAATCAATCTCGGCAGGAGAACAATCCGCCAACAAATCGTTGAACTCACCTTGGTATATTCCATTGACCTCGGGAGTATTGGTGCGAAGCAGTACATCGGC
>CAVJCN010000248.1:0-3736 GCA_963647945.1 Absicoccus sp.
CGCCCAGCAGGATGACGCCGCCCAGCGTGTTGGCAAAGGCGGAGTAGGTCTCCCAAATGCTCTTGGGCAGACCGCCCAGTGCCGTCTTGGCCTCTTATGCGGTTGTTTTCCCGGTATTGCTCCAGGCGGCTGAAATCGAGCATAGGCGTCACCTCCTATGGGGTTATTTTAGCATATTGTACTCTTAAATTCCTGTTCGCAAATTTTCATTCTCATGACAAATTCACCGTAGTTCGAGACATCTACGGGAATTTTCAAGCCATGCTTGGTAACGCTGATGTCGTCACGCGGCACAACATTTTTCTCATAGGTCGAGCCACGATTCATCCACAGCTTCAAATCATCCGCACCCTCCGCCTCAGGATAGAGGTAGTAACCAGCCTTGGCGTCAAAGCGGAACATATAGGCCAGTACCTGCAGATAGTCCTGATTGCCAATGTTATCAATCGGCTTATACTTGGCATCGGCAACGATTCGCATCTCGTTATTCCGGCTGATGAAATCAGGATAGATCAGCCCTACATTTCCATCAAACAGTCGCTGAGCACCTGTGCCTCCCTTATTCATCGGGTGATAGAACACATCCTTTACCAGTATATTGATGTATTCCTCCCACAGCCATGCACCGTCAAACAGGATGCCGTATATCTGCCTCGCCCCAGTGCCGATTTGATGTTTCTGATGCCGAAGGATCAAGAGACACAGCCTCTGCAAAGCGAGATACTCTCTGAAATAAGCGTGGCGGACAGTATTCTTTTTATTCTGCTCAATGACTTTCTGCCTGTCGTATGGTTGATATCCCGAAGTCGCATCTATAACGAGTTTTACCTCATCTTTCACTTTGATAAGAAGTTTGTTTCCGTATGGCTTTCTTTTGATAAACTCTATGGTATGCCGCACCAGTTCCATCAGACTGTTATCGTAAGAAAACTCACGCTGACTGTACGCTACATTCCCTATAAACGGGGTATTCTTCTCTATGTGCCTCGCAACATCAATCGTGCCTTTTATATCTCCGTCATTGTATCTGCGCCGGACATACTTTTTGAATAAGCCCTTCCGCATAGCCGCCTTTAGATAATACGGAAACAGAAACAGCAGAAAATTGAACAGTCGATTATCCTGATTGGCGTCAGATTCCAAATCAACGATATTTGGAAAATCCAGAACATTGTCCAAAAGGTACTGGAAAAAGTAGTCCTCACCATCTCCGCAGAAGCGCGATTCAATGATGAGCCGTTCATCACCATAGCCAAGAAAGCCCATAACATTGCCGGAGCGATAGCTGTCATTAACGCTTTGAAGAATCATCTGATCCTCCGTGATATCCTCTGCGTTTTTTATGGTTTCAGGGAACACAAAGACGCCCTCGCGCTCAAGCTGCTCCAATGTTTTATCGGCGATTTTGCCCGTCAGCTTTTGTATTTGAGAAAAAGTATCCTTTTTATGCTGTGAATTATCCTTGATCCTGAGCAGCCTCATTTTCATCACCTCGGATCGGTTTCTGATAACCGTATGCTTTCGCAAAGCGATTCATAATCCCTTCCTCATCGTACATCCCTTGGATATATTCCTGTAGGAGCGGCTGCAGATAATCCGTCCAGAGCTGATCAAAATCAAGTGTTTTCAGCTTCAGGAAGTAAGATGCTCCGATCTGATAATTTTCGTTCAGATCCTCAACCTCTGCGATTGCTTTGTTAAGCGCCGCCATTCTTCTGATCGCCTCAGCCTCCAATTCCTCGTTTTCCAGCAATGCAAGCATCTCAAGTCGCTCGTCTGCCCGAAGCTCTACAAAGCGGAAGCGGCGGCGCATAGCAAAATCAAAGCTGTCCACAGAGCGGTCGATATCGTTCATGGTGCCGATGATATAGACATTTTCAGGAATATAAAACTTTTCGTCAGGGTCAGAGTGCAGATTGGAATACTGCGTTGAGATTTCTCCGGCTCTGCCACGATAACCGGGGTCTATTGCAAAAAACAGCTCTCCGAAAATCTTTGAAATCTCGCCGCGGTTAATCTCGTCGATGATGAATATGTATTTTTTCAGTTCTTCCTGTTTCGCCTTTGTCTTTGAAGTCGTGACTTTCTTGGCCTTGATAGCTTTATAGATGGCAAAGTCATAGGAGTAGCCTTGCGTAGCAAAAGTCTTTCCGAAAAAGGTTGTAACATCTTTTATTTTCTCGAACTTCTGTCCGGACGATAGCATCTTTCTAACCTCATCCAGATTCAGAGCAAGCCTGTTGACAGATGCGTTTCCGGGAATAGAAATATTGATATGCCCGTCATCTACACCGGTAATGGTAAACTCATTTCCATTGATCGTCTTAAATGTATCGACACCAAACTCAACGCCGGCGAAAAACTCCGTCATGGATTCCTGAACCGAGACTTCCTTCTCTACCGTTTCTCTGGATTTTTGTGCATCCTCATAGTTTTTTCTGGCGCGAGTAACAAATTTCTTGAAAATGCCATCCTGCAATTCAAATCCCATTGTGCCATCGTCGTTGACTTTCGGTCTCAGACCTTCCACAAAATCAGAGTAGTCGTAGCTTGGATGGAACTGGACAAATTCCACCTGTTTTTTCTGCTCGTCCGTAAGTAGTGTATAATCGTCAAAATATCCGTTGCTGATAATATCCGCAGCGATCTCCTTGGCGAGGTAAGACTTGCCGGTTCCGGGCGCGCCTCTGAAAATCAGATTTTTTGATTCAATCAGCATGGAAGAAAAGGGATTTCTGTATCCTTTGAATTGTTGAACAAGCTCTTCCTGTGCGGCGGCTTCTGCCTCTGCCGCCACATTCTCTTTCTCGTCTTTTTCGCGGTATGTCAATACAAATTGATCCCCAGTTTCGCCAAACCGTTTCAGACATTCCTGAACGAAAATAATTGTGGAAAAGATATTCCAGCAATAGATAACAAACTGGCGACCATTGTCGTAACCGTATGTCAGGTACTCTAATGTGTTGCGATACTTTTTAAAGTCGTCTACACTTGGGTAGATGCCACATATGAGTTCGCTATCCGACTTGTATCTACATACTGGGAAAGACTCTTTTGCCTCTATGGATAACGCGATAAGCTGCTTTTCAAATACCTGACAAGCGATACGCGGCATGGTTTGGTTGGAGTTACGCCTTTCGCCTTTGCTGTAGGAACGCCTGATTATATCTCCGCTTGCTCTCTTAAAATAGGCATCCAGAGGCTTATAGTTATCACCAAGACTCAGATTATCCATTGTAAAGCGTTCATCTGTGGATACAACGCTTTCTGCAGTGATAATAAGCTCATATTTTTCCTGTTGCTTTGTCTCGATGTTGAAGCCCTGACCTTCCAGATAATTCTTTGCTTCAACGGCGTTAAAGCCGGAAGTGGAAATTTCTACGCCGTGTGCCAAGTAATCAGCAACGGCTACTACATACTTCGGCGGATACTTTTTCCCATCCTCAGATACAAGCAGGTATTTCACGCTCACATTATGTTCTGGAACACCGTTCTCGTCGATGAATTTCAGGGCATCAAGGATGTCCTGCCTTTTCAGCTTCGGTATAGCCATGCTGCACCTCCATCTATTTACAAACCTTATATGATTTCCATTAGTTTCCTATTTGTTTTCAGCCAGTCCTGGCCATCCTCATAGTTTGGAAGAACCGTCTTCACTCTCGCCCAGAATGCGGGGCTGTGATTCTTATAGGTTATATGGCTCAATTCATGAACCACCACATAATCGATAACCGAA
>CAVJCN010000249.1:0-3727 GCA_963647945.1 Absicoccus sp.
CAGGGCGGAGGTTTCTTACACCTACGACACTTTGACAGAACTGAAAAAATCTTACACGCAAAGGGAGATTTTTTTCATAACCGGAACGGATGCCTTTATTACGATCGATACATGGTACAAGGGCATTGACCTATTGCGGAATTTTTCCTTTGTGGTCAGCGTAAGACCCGGCTGCATTGAAGAGGAGCTGAACGCGAAAATTGCGGAATATAAAGAAAAATACGGCACAGATGTAGTGAAACTCACTGCCCGGATGCCGGATATTTCATCGAGTATGATTCGGCAAAGATATAGAGAGGGTAAACTTGTAAAGGGGCTTGTGCCGGAAAATGTAGAAAGGTATATTGCAGAACATGGACTCTATCAAGGAGATTAAAGAGTATATCGAAAGAAATTTTTCCGAAAAAAGAAAAGTACACACCGAAGGGGTAAGGGAAACAGCCATAAAACTTGCCCGTCAATACGGCGCAGACGAGAAGAAGGCTGAAATTGCGGCGCTTTTCCACGATATGTACAGAGGTGTTCCGGAAAAAACCATGAATTATTATGTGAAAAGTCTGGGCCTTGCGGACAAATATCTGGATAACTGTAACCTTGCCCACGGGAAGGTTGCGGCGATAATCATGCAAAGGGATTTTGACATTGAGGATGAGGATATCATAAACGCGGTTTCTTACCATACTACGGGGAGGGCCGGAATGTCCTTGCTGGAAGAGGTTATTTACCTTGCTGATGCCATTGAGCCAAACAGGGTGTATCCGGGAGTAGAAGAGCTCAGAAGGGCCGCAAAGACCGACCTGGACAAGGCATGTCTTATGTCACTTACAAATACCATTGATTTTGTCAGGTCAAGCGGAAAATATTTAGACGAAGAAACGGTACTCGCCAAGGAGTACCTTGAAAGAAAAATAAACGAAAGGGAGAATGCAAATGACAAATAGAGATTATGCCGTTTTAGCGGGGAAAACCCTGTCGCAAAAGAAAGCGCAGGACATTCTTATCATCGACATCAGCCAGAAAGCCTCATTCGCGGACTATTTTGTAATCTGCTCGGGTACATCCGAAAGGCAGATAAATACGCTGGTGGACGAGGTTGAAGATGCCTTTGCAAAGGAAGGATTGCCGGTAAAATCCGTTGAGGGTAAACAAAACTCAGGGTGGATTTTGATGGATTTCGGTGATATCATCGTAAACCTCTTCACCAAGGAAATGAGAGAAAAATACAACCTTGAAAAAATTTGGGGCGACTGCGATATCATCGAAGTGGAGGATTGATAAAAAATGAACGAAAGATATGATTTTACGCAAATAGAAGAAAAATGGCAAAAATACTGGGAGGAAAACCGGCTCTTCAAAACCGTCGAGGATGAGAGCAAGAAAAAATACTATGTGCTGGAAATGTTCCCTTATCCGTCAGGAAAGCTGCACATGGGTCATGTGAGAAACTATTCCATCGGCGATGTGGTGGCAAGATTCAAGAAGATGGACGGCTACAATGTGCTTCATCCCATGGGATTTGACTCCTTCGGACTTCCTGCGGAAAACGCGGCAATCAAGCACGGTACCCATCCAAGCGTATGGACATGGAACAATATTCACGAAATGGAAGCCCAGCTTCGCCAGCTTGGTCTTAGCTATGACTGGGACAGAGAAGTGGCCACCTGCCACGAAGATTACTACAAGTGGATGCAGTGGATTTTTATACAATTTTACAAAAAAGGACTGGCTTACAAGAAAGAAAATCCGGTAAACTGGTGTCCGAGCTGCCAGACGGTGCTTGCTAACGAGCAGGTTGTAGAGGGAGCTTGCGAAAGATGTAAGACTCCGGTTACGAAGAAGAACCTGTCCCAGTGGTATTTGAAAATCACCGACTACGCAGACAGATTGCTGGAAAACCTTGATAACGGAAAGCTGGACGGCTGGCCAAGCAAGGTTAAGGTCATGCAGAAAAACTGGATCGGTCGTTCCTACGGCTGCGAAGTGGACTTTCAGATGAAGGATTCCGACGAGAAGCTGACGGTTTTCACCACCAGAGTGGATACGATTTACGGAACCACATTCATGGTTCTGGCACCGGAATATCCGACGGTTCTTGAAAATGTCAAGGGCACGGAATACGAACAGCCGGTTCTTGAATATATTGATAAAGTAAAGCATATGAACGAAATCGAGCGTACTTCCACATCTAACGAAAAGACGGGTGTGTTTATCGGTAAGTACGCCATCAATCCGTTCACCCACAAAGAAATGCCTATTTATATCGCAGACTATGTTTTGATGGGCTACGGAACCGGTGCCGTAATGGGCGTACCGGCTCACGACCAGAGAGACTTTGACTTTGCGACTAAATTTGGTATAGATATTATCCCCGTTGTTGACCCTCAGGATCCTGAGGTTGATGTGAACAACCTTACCCAGGCTTGCGCCGCTTCCGGAATTATGATTAACTCCGGCGAAATCACCGGAATGAAATCCTCAGATGCAATTCCGTACATGATCGACAAGGCTGAAAAAGAGGGTCTGGGACACAGGAAGGTCAACTACAAGCTCAGAGACTGGCTGATTTCCCGCCAGAGATACTGGGGCTGCCCGATTCCGATGATCTACTGCGAAGAATGCGGCTGGGTTCCTGAAAAGGAAGAAAATCTTCCGGTAAAACTTCCGACAGACGTTGAATTTACAGGAAAAGGGGAGTCGCCTATCGCAACCTCAAAGACCTTTAGGGATTGCAGCTGCCCAAGATGCGGAAAGAAAGCCAAGAGGGAAGTGGACACCATGGATACCTTCCTTGATTCCTCCTGGTATTTCCTCAGATACTGCGATGCGAAGAATACAGAAAAGGCCTTTGATTCCAAAAAGGTAAACTACTGGATGAACGTCGATCAGTACATCGGCGGAATCGAGCACGCGATTTTGCACCTGCTGTATTCCCGTTTCTTCCAGATGGCGCTCCATGACCTGGGACTGGTAGATGCCGAGGAACCGTTCAAAAACCTGCTGACTCAGGGCATGGTAAACAAGGACGGCAAGAAGATGAGTAAATCTCTTGGAAACGTTGTAAGCCCGGAGGAAATCATCAAGAAATACGGCGCTGACACCGCAAGGCTTTTCATACTCTTTGCGGCACCACCGGAAAAAGAGCTTGACTGGTCTGACGCAGGAGTAGAGGGAAGCTATCGTTTCCTTGCCAGAGTTTGGAGATTGGTATACGAATATACCCAGAAATACCAATGCGAAATTTTGCCTTTTGAGGCGAAAACCGAAGCGGATAAGTCGCTGAACTATATGCTCAACGCGGCAATTAAGAAGGTAAGCGAGGACGTAGGAGGCAGATTCAGCTTTAACACCGCAATCAGCTCGATTATGGAACTTGTCAACGAGATGTACAAGTACAAGGAGCAGGCTGAATTTAACAGCAGCCTTTATGCAAAGGCGATCCGTGAGCTGATACTGATACTTTCACCTTTCACACCGCATATTTGCGAGGAAATGTGGGCAGAAATAGGGGAAAAAGAGTCAATTTCAACCATGTCATGGCCGGAGTACGACGAAAAGGCTTTGATCAAGGACGAGGTTGAAATTGTAGTGCAAATCAACGGTAAGGTAAAGGAAAAACTATTCCTTGCCAATAATCTTGGAAGAGAGGAGTTAGAAAAGGCAGCCCTTGAAAACGAAAAAGTCAAGGCGCTGACAGATGGAAAGACAGTTGTGAAGGTTATTGCGGTGC
>CAVJCN010000250.1:0-2470 GCA_963647945.1 Absicoccus sp.
GTCACTGGATAGTGCCAGCGTGTCCTTGTCCCCTTTGCAGCAATCCACCGTATTCCCCGGAAGGTTGGCGAGCATGGCGGAGAGCAACCTGGCGTCAATGGCGAATGTGGTATTACCGCCCTCATAGGCCAGCAGCGGCATGTCCTGCCGCAGCGTCACCTCCATATTGGTGGCGGTCATGTGCAGGGAGCGCGTCCCTGTGTCGATCTCCAGCAGCGCGCATTTCAGCACCTCCAACGGTGATGCGGACGGCGCCAGCTGTGCGGCACGTTTGGCGGCAGTCAGAAACGCCGCTCTGTCAATGGTAAAATTCAAAAATATTCCTCCTTTACGCGGCAGTATCGAACATGCTGAGCTGATCCTCCAGTTCGGCGTGTTTCGGTTTCCTGCCGGTTTTTGATGTTTGCAGCCGGCCATCGTAGAGCGCCTGCCGCGCTGCGGTATCTGCGGCACGGACACTTTCGGGCTGCGGTACTTCGACCACCCTTTCTTCCTGAACAGTGACCGGCTCCGGAAGCTGCTTTACTGCGCGGTGCGGGTTGATAATAGCCATCTTCTTGAAGGTGGCGGCAATATCCTCCACATTGTCCTTGATGCCCAGCATCAGCTCCTTGGCCATCTGCGAGGTCATATCCTGCATGTCGCTCATGGCCGCAAGTCCTTCCTCGGAAAAAGTCCCCTCGATCAGCCCGGCCACAGCCAACTTAGAGGCCATCAGCTTCATCGCCTTCGCCTGCATGGTGTCGGCGTAGTAGAGCATATAGACCTCGACTCTCGGCGCTGTCTGGTTGATGCGCCATGACCGGCGCGACGCCTGCCGCAAGGTGAACAGGTTATAGCCCATGGAGTAGAAGATCAGCGTCGTAAAGGCGTTCAGGTCAAGGCCGGTCTCCACACATTTGGGGTTGGTGATAATGACCTGTGTGCCTGCGGACAGCCTCTTACTGAGCCAATCCTCCCGCTTTTCCGGGACGATCTGTGTGCTCAGGATCTCCGTTCGGATACCTTCCTCACGCAGCAGTCCCAGCAGCTTTTGCTGGGTATCTGTCCGTATCCAGCTGGTGTAGATCATTACCCTCTCACCTGCGGCGATCTTAGCGCGCACAATCTCCAGCACCTTTTCCTCTTTCGGGAGGACGGTCTGGAAGTCTGCCATATCCTCCGGCTTCACGATGGTGCAGCCGTTGATGGGGTGGATGATTTCTGGCTGGTCATAGGGCTGATCCGGATACACCGTCAGCAGATTGAGATAGGCGGACAATATCTTATTGGCTGCCTTACGGTCATTTCTCAGGACTGACGTAAGTTCCCGTTCCGCTTCTTTGTATGCCTCTTCGATCGCCTTCGGCATCGTCAGCGGTATGGGCATTTCCTCGTAATCAGGAAGATCCTTGCCCATATCGGACAGCGACAGGAATGCCGTACACTCCAGCAAGAAGCGGGAGAATACCAGCGGAGAAACACCGGGCAGCTGCCGTGAGCGTTTTTGCTTTTGGCACTGCGGCGGTTGGAACTATAGTCCGCGTCGGTAATCTCATAGGTGTTTTCCACCACGCCATATTCCGCATCGAACCGGGAAGGTGCATCGTGGGACTTTCCATCCTTCTGCATCAGTCCGGGGACGATACGGTACAGAAGGTAAAAAATGCCGGAGCTGTAACCGTTGATCAACGTTGCGGTCATGCCGATGAATTTCCGGCTGATGCCGTAAAGCTCCGCCATGGCGTCACCCTGTCCGCTGTCGTTGTTGTACTCGTGCAGCTCATCACAGAGAAAGCTACTGATCCATCCACGGTACTTTTTCTTGAGGTAGGTACTCAGCGGAAAGCGGCGGTGCGCACCCTTGATGCAATACGGACGTTCCGGATGTTCCACGAGCTGCCGCAGCTGATCCAGAATGTGTTCGCTTTTCGTGCGGTTGAGGTGCATAGCAGCCTGCGGCCGGAATACCCAGCCATACCCGCCAATTTTTATCCACGGCATTTGACGCCGGTCATTGACCGGAGCCCAAAGCGGTGTGCCGCAATGAGGGCATAGGTGGTTTGCCAGATGCTCCTTCTGGAAGAAAAACTGATCCGAAGGTACCATGTATCTTGTGCCGTCGCCGCTGGTCTCCATCTCAATGAGTTCCAGACAGTCTGGGCAGACAAAGCCGCGCTTTCTGCGGCTCCATAGCACGGCAGGATAACGCATATACCCGTCTCTGGCACGCTCTTTACTGAAAACGGCATATACGTTTTTATCCCCGCGCTGGTATAGGTCAAAGAGCCGATCCACATCGGTGATACTCTTGACCACCATGCCATAGGTATCCGGCAGCGTTTCTGCGATCTCCCGTACCCATTTGCCTGTGACGTGAGAAGGGCACATGACAAGGTTGAAGGATTTGCCAGTCCTGCGGCCTTTGAGCGAGCTCAACGCTCCCGCCGCTGCCGCGCTCAACTTGGTCTTGCCGCTGCCGCATTCCGCC
>CAVJCN010000250.1:2480-3711 GCA_963647945.1 Absicoccus sp.
GTGCCATTTTGTGTTGACAGAGCTGCCGTTTGACAGCCTCCGCCACCGCAAGCTGGGCATCATAGAGGGAATAACCGGCTTTTTCGTGGATGTAATCGTTGACCTCCAGTATTTCTTCCGAAAGCGGCTCCGACGCCGGATCGAACTTGGGAACGAACTGGCTGCGGATACGGTCGGCCACAGTAACGCCAAAGGTATTCAGATAGCTGGTCACGCTGTTTACCTCCGCAAAGCGGTCTGCCGCATCTGGAATAGCACCAGGAATGGTGATATTCCCATCTTTGAGCCCCTGCTCCAGAATGTCCGTTACGTTTCGATCCTCCGGCAGCAGCGTCAACGACCATGCTTCCATGCGCTCAGTGAAGGAAAGCACTTTCATCTGCCGCAGATCGCCGCGGGC
Organism: Absicoccus sp.; assembly: GCA_963647945.1. GTDB lineage: Bacteria > Bacillota > Clostridia > Peptostreptococcales > Anaerovoracaceae > CAG-238. The sequence goes on from CAVJCN010000250.1 coordinate 2,881, forward strand.
AATGAGAGAATCCAGCACATAGTCCTGAAAATCAGGGATCAGCGGCGCGGCGGTTTTCCGGTCTACCTCAGCGAACAGACTCGCACGGTCTCCGGGCGGGCAAAAGATATAGCATTTGCGTGGGTTTTCGGGGGCATCCTCATCGCTGTCATCGGTAGTATTCTCCTCCGTCTGGCTATCATCGTTCGCCATCAGGGTCGCAACGGCATATATCCCGTCATGGGACAGCAGCCGTCGGTAGCCTTTGGGCCTGCAATCCAGATATAGGGTCGTATCACCTTGTTTCAGTTCCACCGATGCGCCGCCGTATATGGCGTCTGATAGAGCCCGAACGACTTCGGGATAACCGCCGAAGCGAATGGCGCTGATCGTCTGCTGCGCACCGCTGTCGATGATAACGGTATCCGCGTAGCCGGTCAGCCGGATCTGAAATTTGGGGTCACTGTAGCTGAGTTCCATCAGCTTACTTCTTATGGGGACCATTCATTTTGAAATCTCCTTTCTTCCGGACAATGAAAAAAAGACCGTAACTGCCCCAAAAGGCAATTACGGTCTTCTTGATGTCCTATATTTTTACATACTTCAAGTCTTAGTCAGAACGAAGAAGGAAAACTTACCTCCTTTCTCGCCCGTGCCTGCTCTGCTCCGTCCTCTATGCTTTCACCTAAAGTACAGGTTTATTGTACCGCAGGGAAGACAGGGCGTACAGGTGGAAAGGAAATATGTTAAGTTCTGCGTCATAGAGGCATAAGATTCGACATAATATTGTTAGTTCGGTTTACGCTATGTTGCAAGCAAGAACAGATTGGTATATAATTAATATTATACACC
>CAVJCN010000251.1:0-1998 GCA_963647945.1 Absicoccus sp.
CCTTCTTCTTGCTACGCCCTTTTCGTTTGTTTTCTTTTTTTGGTTTCTTCTTTCTGTCCTTCATTTCTCTTACCTCCAGTCATAGCGCTGCTGGCCGGTAACGAAAAACCGCATACACCATGAAAGATACTCCAGCATGGTGTATGCGGAAAGGCGAATGGTCAGAAACGCAAAGCCAAGGCTTACCCCAAGCGGAAGCAAGATTCCGAGCTTTGCCAGCGCGAGTGCAGAAAAAAGAAGCCCCACGCTTAAAATGGCGAAGTCCCTAAGGCTCCACAGCCAAAGATTTGCCTTTTCTTTAAGGTTTTTGGGATATAGGTAAATACGGTTCATTCGTTTTTCCTTTCGTTATGGTCTTGCAAATAGGCGCGTTAGATAAATGGCGCTTTGCGCGCTATGTGCTGCGCTCATCAGATTCATCTTTGCCGAGGTATCCATTCCAAACTGCCCGGCAATGCGCGGCACTTCGCCTGCGGCAAGCATGATGCCGATGCCGATGATTTTATTTCCCGGAAAGGTCATCAGCCCCAGCATCAAAAGTGTGGTCTGAAGAAACGCCGTCAGACACAGCGCGATCACCTGCTTGCTCCACTGGATAAACCCATCGGTATATCCGCGCGGCACACTGAATAGATACATCGAGCCGACTGCAATCTGCACAAGCAGGATGCCCCCGCGCTTGATATTTTGAAAAAACACCTTTGTAATTGCATAGGCAAAGGCAATTAAAATCAGCACTGCAAGCAGGGTCACTTCTGTGAGATCCTCAATCAGGAAGTTTCCCGATAGCGTCTGCACGACTTTTCCCGAAAAGCCGCCGCTTCCGTCCGCGGTAAAAATTCCAAGAAGCTCCCCCGATAGTGTGTTTTGCAGCGAGATGGAAAAGCGGTAAAGCTCAATCGGAAGTACGCCTACAAGGCTTGCTGCAAAAAATCCTTTCAGCACATTGAGCGCCGTCATGTTTAAATTGCCGCGCCCGTTCTGGTACTCGATGGCCGCATCAAACACAGCCGTCACCATCCCGATGCCAAAGAGCGCCCAGCCAAAGAGACTGAAAAGCTGCACCACGGCCGCGACCCACGAGAGGTCAAAGATTTCTGCCCCCATATTTCCCATCATCGCAAAAAAATCTGCAGCTGCCTGATAGATGGTCTCATACAGCCACATCAGCAGATTGTTCCAAATGATTTTCCCAATCTGATCCCCGATCCACTCAAACATCTGCTCTCTCCTTTTCGTTTTGATTCTTTCAAACAGAAAAAGAGGTGCTTCCCCTTTTTCTGCATGCAAAAAGACTGCCTACTCGCAGTCCCGTTCCCATTCCGCTATTTCCTCCTGCAGCTCCCGGCCGAGATGAAAGCCCTGCCGAAAGGCTTCGGTGCAGATCAGCTCCTGCACCTCGGCACTTGCATCCTGATAGCGCTCAAAGAGCCTGTTTGCATCGCTTCCCGCAAAGAGTGCGGAGATATCCTGCGCGGCTTCGCTGAGCGCCGCGAGCGCCTTTTTGTACGCCCTGCTTTTCGGTACGCAGGTCAGGCTCTCCTCGCTGAAAATTCTTTTCATGGTATTCATGGCCTTCTTCCTTTCTCTTTTCTGATTAGCCACAGGATACCGTATTTTGCCGGGAAAGTCTACGGAAAGATTTGAATTAGCCGAGAATATTCCAGATATATAGCGGCGCGGTCAGGGTAAAGAGCAGGCACGCAAACAGGATGCAGGGTGCCGTAAATTCGAACTGTCCATGCTTGCGATAGTCGAAGTAAGCAGTAGACAGTTTGACAAAAAACAGCACCGCAAGGATCATGTCGATGACCGGAAACACGACATTTTCTACCACCGATTTTACCTGCGTCTGCGCGGCTTTCCATGTCTGCTGGATGGCAGATGACACATCACCTGCCGCATAGGCGTTTTCCGCAAAGCAAAACAGCAGCACCAGCAAGATCAGCAGAATCAGCATTCGTTTTTTCTTCATGATTTTTTCTCCCCTAACTTCTT
>CAVJCN010000251.1:2008-3707 GCA_963647945.1 Absicoccus sp.
TTCTTTGTGACTTCTTTTTCGGTAATGTACCTAATTTTTAGGCCGAGGTTTTCGCAAAACTCGATTTCCCGCTCCATCTCTTTGGTGATGACCGGGCCGAACACCCACATTTCATCGCAGAACCAAATCAAGCTGAAACGCTCTTCGAAGGAAATCTTTGCAGCGCTGTCCGCCTGCAGATCGTCCGTTTCTCCAAACACATAAAAATGGACTGCGACCGGAATCACGCCCTCTTTCATCGTATAGCCTGCATAGCGCAGAAAGCGTCCGATATGGTTTTTTAAGTTTCCCGCAGAAAGCGGCGCCGATAGATAGATCTTCTTTTTCATGTGTGCCGCCATCCTTTTCGTTTGGTTTCCTGCACACTGCTTTACGCACCCCTTTCCATCGTTTCTTTGTTTTCACAGCTGCCGCAGGAAAGCGGGCAGCCCGTGCAGTCTTTGTCACAGACAAAATCCGCAAAGTCGTTTCCGCTTCGGAGGATGACAGCATTTCCATTGACATACATCTCCAGCACAGCCCCCTCCCGAATGCCGGCTTCCTTTAGCATCTCCGTGGGCACGCACAGCATCACAACTTCCATTGTTTCTTCTTTTTTTCTCATCTTAAAATCCTCTCCCTTAATTGTTTTTCTTCATCCAAATTATCATCAAACAGGCTCACCTGCTGCGGCCTTCCCCGCTCCCGCTCGAAAAAGTCATAGTTTGCAATCAGGATCTCGCCAAACTCCTTTCCCGCCTCATAGCGCTGCGCCATCGAATGCACCCGGCTGAATGCGAAAATGTTGCAGTCCTTATATAGCGCCCGGATCTGTGGGCAGTCGTTATACGATAACAGGAATTTTCCCTGCATGGATTTTAGGCACTCCGCAAGCCTAACATGATCCTCCTTTTGAAAGGCGATATCATAGACATATTCGCTGGTGTAGTACGGCGGGTCGCAGTAAACAAATGCATTCTCCCGGTCGTAGTGACGGATCAGAACCGCAAAATCCTGATTTTCAATCACCACCCGGTCCATTCGCTTTGCAAAGTCCTCCACGATGCCAAACAGGCTCCGAATGGAAAACGGCACACCTGCAAAACTTTTGGCCCCGCTGCAGTAGCTGTAGCGAAGAAGCTTGAGGTAAGCCGCGGCTCGTTTCAGGTCGTAGCCACCTGTTCGTTCCTTCAGAAGCAGCCTTCGTTCTTCCTCGGTGATATCCGGAAGAAGAATCTGCGTCAACCCTCTTTCCTCGTCTGCAAAGGCGCTTTCGGTTTCTTCTTTCTGCAGGAACTTTCGCAGCTCGTGAAAATCTTCCCGCGCATTCAGCGTCAGAAAGCCAAGCTCCCGGATAAACGCCAGCGGGCGGTCCCGCATGCAGCGATACAGATTCACAAGGTTTCCGTTAAAATCATTAAAGACCTCAAAGCGGTCCGGCCTTTCTTTTCCAAGCAGCACCGCGCCCGAACCACCAAACGGCTCGATGTAGCGCTCGTATTCAGACGGAAAGAGCGCGTACAGAATTTTCAGGATGCTGCTTTTGTTGCCAACCCAGCTGATCGGTGATTTCATAGGAATCCCGGATTTCTATTTGTTTCTGGTTTCGTTTTCCCCCTTCCCTTGCAACTACCACGAAAAGGTCGTGACGGTCATCCACATATCGCCTGCGACCTCTTCCGGTGTAATAGTTTCAATTTCGTCAAAGCGCTCCATGTAC
>CAVJCN010000252.1:0-3695 GCA_963647945.1 Absicoccus sp.
TCTAAGGATAGACTTGAATCATACTATGGAATTAGTGTTATGAATGTCGAAGTTGAGTCAGAGGTGCGAGATATCCAGTTGATAGATAACTCAGCGATAGAAGATGAATATTCTGTGAAAGCATATGAATGGACCTGGGTTGACTATGCATCGGATGAAAGTGGTGTTATCGATCGGATGGGATATGGAATAGAACATGATATGGTATTTCGTGTGTCTGATACGGAAGCTCCTGTTCTACTTGAAAATAATTATTATGATAGTGATATTCTTGGAGAAAGATACCCTGAGACTCGTCGAGTGGAAATTAACTCGGACTTCACCGAAGAAATATCTACTAACGATTTAAGAGCAGTTACGCTTGACCGTAGCAATTTAGATATAAACAAGCTCGTTGCATATGCTGATAGTTATGTTAGACACACCATTGGTCCATCGTCGGGAGGCTATTATGGCGACTATAACAGCGACTATGAGTATTTCCCTAACAATGATTGTGCAAACTATGTTTCACAATGCTTAAGAGCAGGAGGGCTGCCAGATGATCATACATTACCTTCAACATGGTGGCATGATGGCACGAATTCTACAAACTCTTGGAGATTTGTCTCGAACATGATAGATTACTTTACTGGCGAAGGATTAACAAAGTTGACAATAGCAAGCAACTATTCTAACGTATATCCTGGGAATCCAGTTATAACCGCTACTGAAGGTCATGTTGCAGTTTGTGTAGGATACAATCACGCAGGGACACCTCTAATAAATGGTCATACCAGAGATGTATATCATCAACCGATTGTAAGAAATAGTACGAATGGTTATTATTACACTTTTAAAGTTTTTACAAGCGATTATATGGTGGGAAATCCAGGAAACGCCACACAAATTTTCCCTAGCTCAACATATAAGTCTATTAGCGCTACAAGCATTCCTGCAAAGCAAAGTCTTTTTTATAAAATAAAAAGTACTAGCAATGACACACTTTCAATCAAATTTGGGAATTCGATTTCAGGAAGAAAAATGTTCTGCGTATTATATGAGGCGCATCATGGCGATATGGATTTATATGAAGTAGATTCTTTTGATACAACCAGTTTACAGGAATATACAGCACCTATTACGGGTACTTCAAGCTCTCCAAAATGGTACTACTTACGTTTTTATCATTACTGGAGTTCACCACAGACCTTAAATTTTTCATATAAAATATCTTGAATGAGGTATAATCATGAAAAAAGCAAAAAGATCATTATTCGTTCTGCTTTTATGTGTTGGATTGAGTGCCGCAATGTTTACGGGGTGTGCTCTTAAAGACAGCGATTCAAAAAACAAGGAGCTGGCAAATCGTTTTCTGACGGAATTCTTTACGGTGAACAGCGACGGAAGAAATGATGAACTGATGACAAATCTTCAAAACAATTCTGAGCTTTTTACCGACGAAGCTGTCTTGCACGATGCCTTGAAAGAATATTGCCGCGGAGTATCGGAATACCTCACTGATGAGTGCCTCAATCAATTGCTTGCCGAGCGAACCATGTGGAAGCTTGACGCGGCTTTTCTCGGCACGGGAAACAGTTGGGAGATTTCCGCACTAGATATTCAGAATACTTCTGATGAGGATTCTTACCACTTCAATGCAGAGCTAAGTGCCGGCGGCGAAGTGAAAGAATTAAGCGGCACGCTTTCGTTTGCAGCAGATGATTTGATATCATCTGTCCTGCTTGACGATTATCAAGACCAGTTTGAAACGAGTCATCCCAACTGGGCAGAGGGTTTGGAGGAATACAGCGTCGGTTACTACATCAAGCCGGTGAACTATCAGGCTGCCGCTGTTGATTTTTTCGGAGAAAAAGCATCTGAAAAAACGATGGAATTACGGAAAGCTGACCTGAGAGAACTGGAAGAAGCAGAGGGAAAAAAACTTGTTGACGAAATCCGCAGGTGGTGTAGCCAAAACGCAGAGAAAGACTTTGACAGTCTGTGTTATCAGAAAGGGAATGACTACTGGATATTATACCGTAACAAGGCTGCCAGCGGCTTATCTATCTGGTGTGAGCCCGAATTGACCGAAGAAATGGAGTTAAAAGTACGCGTATGCTATACCTATCCCCCTGTAGTAAATCAAGCGAAGGGTGTATGGTGCCTGGAAAAGATTTCATCACCGATTCCTATAGCGAAAATGATAGGATACGATGACAAAACATACGACATCCTTTTTTACGATGATTTTTCAAAGAACTCTGCTGGGGAAGATTATCTTAAAGATGCGAGCAATCTTTACGGTATAAACGGCGGCATGGTACCAAGATGGGACTGCAGATATATTCTGCATGATTTAATCACCGAGGGAACTGTCAAAGGCGATACCGATACATCGATAAAACCTGATGTGATTGGAGATCTCAAGGTTTCGGATGAAGTCAAAAAAGAAATTCGGGAAATCTATAAAAGCGAATGGGCAGGCAAAGATGGTCTTATGGTTCATAAGATCGAGGATGTATACTGGATTTATTATTGTGACAGGAATAGTAAGAAGGATGCAGATATCAGCATTTGTTTAGAAGGCAGTGAACTCGTGATGAACTGTTATGACAATGCAGAATACCTATTTGATATTGAACCATTCTGCTGGAAACTCTTTGCGGTAAAATCACCGATTGAAATTGAGCAGGTGGAAATCATTACGGGTGATGACAGGCAAACTGTAAATGTTTAAGCTTTAACGGTCGGCGATTTGATTTTAAATCAAATCGCCGATGATATTAAGAAGAAAACTGTTGCTACACTTTACAGGGTTCCTCGCTTTTTATTTATAGAAGGGTAAAAAGAAGTTTTTTATGGGATTTCGAACCGTATGGTCATGAGTGAATGGAATGATTGTTGGACACTTGAAACTGACGCACATTTCCTGCGAAGCTTGGAGGCAATCGAATAGGTTAATTAAAGAACTATACACAACAGAGAATTCTGATATCATAGGATTTAGAATAGGTTTATCAAAAGGCACAAGAAGTTATCAAGCACTTCCTGTGCTTTTTGCTTTTTTGAAAGCAGGAAAGGAGAAGTTTATGGAGCTAAACACAACGCTGTTTCGCAAGGAGCCTCGGTTTGACACGAGGCGAATTTGTGCATCTAAAAGAAAATCTTTTTTTTTATACTTGGAATCGCCAAACGAGCCGGAGCGCATATTGGAAAAAAGCGAGGATTTGATTCGCCTGCATAGCCACAGCTCGTGCGCAAACAGCGCCGCACGCAATGGGTGCAGCCCGGACGGAGTCGGGGAGGTGGGATTCCTGTGCAGCCGGTATGCAGCCGGCTACTCAAATAAAATTACATATTACATAAGGGCTATTTTGTCATGTCTTAAAATGCGAATAAAAGCGAACAGAAAAGTCGCAATCAGTATCGGGCTGCTGCCCACAAATTAGAAAAGTCAAGTGTGCGAATGAAAAAATCGCAGAATAGACGGAATTGATGCGAAATCGTATCTATCATAAAGGAACCGGAACCGGAACCTGAAAACAAAGTATCAAAAGTATAGTCATAACTGCAAATTAACGCAAATTGGAAAACCCATGTTCGCTTTTGGCTATACTTTTTATATTTTTTGTGGTATACTTTCTTGACGACTTTTTTACAAGGGTCGCTGAGAAAGGGAAAAAAATGGAGTTCAAACTACATTCCGAATACAA
>CAVJCN010000253.1:0-3694 GCA_963647945.1 Absicoccus sp.
AGATTAGTTATCTTGAAATTTTCCATTTTATTTGCTTTTATTTTGATTTTATACCAAAATAAAAGTATTTCTCAAAAAAACATAACTTAATAGAGTTGATTCGGATCTTTTGCTTCTCCGTCAGCCGACACGGCAAAATGCAGATGCACCCCCTGCTTTTCCTCCAGCGGCATCGGGTCTCCCAGTACGGCAATTTTCTGTCCCTGTGTGACAGAATCCCCCTCGGATACCGTCGGATCTGCAATGCCCGCATACAGGCTGGTAAAGCCCTGTGCATGGCTGATCGTCACATACTTGCCCAGCACGGCGTCTTCACCCACGGCGAGCACAGTTCCGTCCGCTGCCGCCTGTACGGCGTCGCCTGCTTCTCCCTCATAATCCACCGCTTCATGTGTCCGCCAATCGCCGGTTGTTTCGTTATATACCAGTGTATCATTGGAAAAATCCTGCGTGATCTTGCTGTCCATCGGCGGCGCAACGGTCAGCGCAGCCGCGGTCTGCTGTACCGGCTGCTCGGTTGATTCCGATGTCTCAGTCTGCGTCTCGGATTCCTGCTGCTTTTGAGCAGGCTGCGGATCCATCGCCGGAATGCGTTCGAGCGCTTCCGACGCTGTCACGCTGTCGTCCGCCTGATACTCCTGCGCCTGCATCGTTTCATCGGTGGTACCACTCGGAAAAGCAAACAATAGATAGGCTGCCACCGCAATCGCCGCGAGGCACATCAGGAGAACCACATAAAAGCTCTTGTCCTCTGACCACCACTGTGCACCGCCGTTCGTTCGTTTCATTCACTCATCTCCCTGCTTTCATTTTCCTGTACTGGAAGTATGGGCAGTTTTTCTGATATTTATGCGGTTCGATGCAAATTCTCACTAGAGAAAACGCCAAAAATTTTACATGGCTGTTACGCAAATTGCGACAGAATATGAAAATTTTTGCTTTTTCTCGCAACTGAGAAAAAATCTATTGCAAGCCAAAAAAAGAGGAGTATAATAGTAATGCTTGCAGTTCGATAAACTGCAACAAAAAGTTTAGTATTTGTAAAGCGGACAGAAAGGAGGACCCGCGCCGGACTTTCCGGCCCAGTATGAAAATTGGTTCAAAGATCAAACGAATGCGTATCCAGCAGGAATTGACATTAGAGGAGCTTGCTTCCCGCTGCGAGCTGACGAAAGGGTTTCTTTCGCAGCTGGAACGAGATCTGACCAGCCCCTCTATTGCAACGCTCTCTGACATTCTCGAAGCATTGGGTTCTTCCCTGTCTGAATTTTTCAGCGATTCTCCGGAGGAACAGCTCGTGTTCCGACAGGCGGATTTTTTTGAGGATGCACGCGATGGCTGTACCATTCGATGGATCGTTCCCAACACGCAAAAAAATCAAATGGAGCCTGTGCTCGTGGAGATTCCTACAGGCGGCAAGTCGTTTTCTTCCGGTCCGCACGGCGGCGAAGAGTTCGGCTATGTGCTCACCGGCTCTGTTGTCCTCGTCACGGATACCGCGTCCTATCCCGTCCGAAAGGGAGAGACCTTTTACTTAGACGGCAAATCGGCGCATTACATCCGCAACGACAAAAAGCAGACCGCGCAGGTGCTGTGGGTCTGCACTCCACCTTTATTTTAACATTCCATCCAATAGGAGAAATTATGAAAAAACTCATCGAAATCAAGAATATCGTCAAAGATTTTGACGGGCAGCGCGTGCTCAACGGCATCTCGCTGGACATCCACGAAAATGAATTCGTCACGCTGCTCGGCCCGTCCGGCTGCGGCAAAACTACCCTGCTGCGCATTATCGCAGGCTTTCTTGATGCCGACGACGGTCAGGTGCTGTTTGACGGCAAGGATATTTCCGGTCTGCCGCCGTATAAACGCGAAGTCAACACGGTATTCCAGAAATACGCGCTGTTTCCTCATATGAATGTCTATGACAACATCGCTTTTGGTCTGAATCTCAAAAAAGAACCAAAGGACATCATCGAACAGAAGGTTAAGCGTATGCTGCGCCTGGTCGGTCTGAGCGGCTTTGACAAGCGCCGCATCACCCAGATGTCCGGCGGTCAGCAGCAGCGCGTTGCCATTGCGCGCGCACTGGTCAATGAACCAAAGGTTCTGCTTCTCGATGAGCCGCTCGGCGCACTGGATCTCAAGCTGCGCAAGGAAATGCAGCGCGAACTGAAAAACATCCAGCAGGAAGTCGGCATCACCTTTATTTTCGTCACCCACGATCAGGAAGAAGCCCTCACGATGTCGGATACCATTGTCGTCATGAAGGGTGGCAACATCGAACAGATTGGCTCTCCGGTTGACATTTACAACGAACCGATCAACCGCTATGTCGCCAACTTTATCGGCGAGAGCAATATTACCGATGGCGTGATGCCGTGCGACAACCGCGTCATTTTTGACGGTCATCCGTTTGACTGCGTGGATGGCGGTTTTGCACCGAACGAAGAGGTCGATGTGGTCATTCGTCCTGAGGATCTTGACATCGTTGCGCCGGAGGAGGGCCTGCTGCGCGGCCGTGTCAAGTCAGTGCTGTTTAAGGGCGTACACTATGACACCATCGTGGAAACCCGCCAGGGCACGTCTATCACGGTCAAAATGAACATCACAGAGGAAAAGCCGGTCATCAACGAAGAGGCTGGCGAGCTGATGGACGCGGACAGCTTCTATCTGGACAGGGAAGATGTCGCTGAACTGACCGAATCCATGATTATCGCCCGTGCCAACGCACAGGCTTGGAAGAAGGACACCGAAGAGGGCGTTTCGATTTCCAAAATTTCCTATGATATTAAGCCGGAAAACGGCAGATACCCTGTCACCTTCTCCACGGCTGCGGGCACGACGGTTACCGTAGACATGATTGTTGAGGACGCCAACCGCGTCCAGTCTGAAGAATATCAGGAAGAAATTTATGCGGTGAACTTCTCCAAGTCTGTCGATGATATTCGCGAGTCCCTGACGCTGGACAACGACCTGATGGTTTGGGCAGATGCTTCCGCTTGGAGCCTTGCACCGGGGGATGAAGGTGCCCGCATCAAGATCACCGATGTCATTTACGATTTCGACTGGGAGAACATTACGCCGGGTGTCTACGATATTACGTTTGCCACCATGGGCTCTGAGTACAAGGTGGCAACGACAGACCGCACGGAACCGGGCGATTTGGTCGGTCTGCGCTTCACACCGGATGACATCCACATCATGAGAAAGGGAGACTGAGTACATGAAGCGTTTTCGTTCCATGGCATATCCCTATGTCTTTTGGATTGCCATTTTCATTTTGATTCCGATGCTGCTCATCATCGCATACGCCTTCACGGTAGAGGGCACGGCGTTTTTTCAGGGTCAGTTCACGCTGGACAATTTCGCCCGCTTCTTCCGCGATGCCGTATTTATTCAGGTGCTCATCCGCTCCATGCGCATTGCGATTTTGACGACGCTCGTCTGTCTGCTGCTCGGCTATCCGTCCGCCTATGCCATCGCCCGCGCTGGTGTCAAGAGCACAGCGCTGATTCTCATCATCACGCTGCCGACTTGGATCAACATGCTCGTGCGCACCTACGCTTGGGTCGGCATCCTGCAGGATAACGGCATTTTGAATAACCTGCTTGGTCTGTTTCACATCGGCCCGTTTCAGTTTATGTACACGGATTTTGCTGTCGTGCTCGGCATGGTATACAACTTCCTGCCG
>CAVJCN010000254.1:0-3693 GCA_963647945.1 Absicoccus sp.
TCGTATAAGCGTCTAAATTAACAATTTTCATTTTCTAACCTCCATATTACACCATTGTACCACAACTCTCGGGAAAAATCCCGCAACCTCACAGGATTTCTTTGAGTTTTTTTGAATTATGTGTTAAAATATAATACAAATTGCAAAAATTAAATCGGAGAGATATATAATGACAATAAACAAGCAAAACGAAGGCGTAATCGTTGCCGCTTCGAGAAATAAACACAAAATCGAGGAAATCGAAGCCATCACTTCAAAATTCGGTATGAAGCTCATCTCCAGGGATGAGGCGGGCATTCCTCCCTTCGAGATTGAAGAGGACGGAGAAACCTTTGAGGAGAACTCTTTCAAAAAGGCAAATGAAATAATGAAAGCCTGCGGGTGCATAACCCTTGCGGACGATTCGGGTCTTATGGTGGATTATTTGGGCGGAGCGCCCGGAGTTTACTCCGCAAGGTTTGCCGGGGAAAAAGCCGACGATGAGGCAAACAACCGCAAACTTCTCAAACTATTGGAAAATGTAGATGGCAGCGAGCGAAGGGCAAAATTCGTATCGGTAATTACCATGGTATTTCCCGACGGAAGCAGCATCGTTGCAAGGGGAGAATGCCCCGGAAGGATACTGAGGGAGGCAGCCGGTGAAAACGGATTCGGCTACGACCCCCTGTTTGTACCGGAGGGCTATGACAAATCCTTTGCACAGCTTTTGCCGGAAGAAAAAAATCGGATCAGCCACAGGGCAGCAGCGCTGTCGGAGCTTGAAAGACTTTTAAAGGAGAAGGCGGAGAATGATTAAAAAGTTCAGGAGCCACAATAAAAATATAGCGATCAGGGTCAAAAAAATGGTACTTCTGGGCTTTCAGCAGTTCCAAGATCCATATTATCAGGGAGTTGCGGCACAGCTGGCGTTCTTTATGTTCCTGTCCATATTGCCGACTTTTATCCTGCTCTCGCAGGTACTGGGATTTTTCTCGATTTCCCTTTCCGGCATAGAAGATTGGGTGGACATCAACATAACCGGAGCCGGAGCGGACACCCTGCGCAGGATGCTGAATTACAGCCCATCGGGAATAAACAGCGTATTTTTGGCGTTTACAGCGGTATGGGCGGCTTCCAGGGTGCAGTTTGCCATGATAAGGGTCACAAACTATACCCTGACGGACGGCGAAATGACGGGAGAGGGCTATGTAAAGGACAGAATCCGTTCCATCAAGACGATTCTCATCACGGTGTTTACCGTTGCCTTTGCCCTTATAGCCCTTGTTTACGGCCCATTGCTGCTCAAAGTCGTGTTCGGCAAGGTTTTGGGAAGCAAGATCACCGAAGCCGCGTGGCTGGCGCTGAGATGGCCTCTTGCCACCGCCATGTACTTTCTGATGATTTCCTATAACTACTATGTGCTTCCCAGCTTCAAGGTCAGATATCGGGACATCGTACCCGGCAGCATTTTCGCCTCGGTGGGGTTTTTGATAGTGACATATTTTTACAATTTATATACGCAGCACAGCCAAAACTACAATATTCTGTATGGCTCATTTTCAAACATCGTTGTACTGATGTTCTGGTTTTGGTTCGTATCCTGGGTTATGTGCCTGGGGGTGACCTTGAACAGGGTATGGTGGGCGACTCGCAAAGAGGGAGCTATTCCCATTGCGCCGGAGGCTATGGCAAAGCGTAAACCGATCAATATTTTTTAGAACAGTTTTAGAACAGTATAGAACAGTATTTTTTAGGGGGAAAAATTTATGTCAAAAAAGGTACTTATCATCATCAATCCTTGTTCGGGAACGATGAAAGCAAACAAATATCTTACGGATATCGTGAATATTTTTACGGTAAACGATTACATTTCCACGGTGCTTACCACCACCAAAAGGGGGGACGGAAGCGTTTATGCCCGTGATTATGCGAAGAAAATGGATTTGATCGTCTGTATCGGCGGCGACGGGACCTTTAATGAGGTGGTTTCCGGCGTGATTCAAAGCGGCGAGCGAGTGCCTATCGGCTACATTCCGGCAGGCAGCACCAACGACTTTGCAAACAGCCTGCATTTATCGAAGAATATAGTAAAGGCAGCCCGGGACATCGTCCACGGGGAGCCTGTATCCTTTGACATCGGCAATTTCAACGGCAGGAACTTTTCATATGTTGCCTCATTCGGGGCGTTTACAAAGGCATCCTACGCAACCCCTCAGAATGTAAAAAACGCGCTGGGACATCTTGCATATGTGCTGGAGGGCATAAACAGCATCGCTTCCATTCGTGCGGAGCATATGGTGTTTGAAGTCAACGGCATGAAATATGAGGATGACTATATTTTCGGCGCCATCAGCAATTCCACTTCGGTGGGAGGGATCCTGACTCTGAAACCGGAGCTTGTGGATATGAGCGACGGAGAGTTTGAACTGCTGCTGGTAAAAGCGCCTCGGGATCTTGTGGAGCTGGGGGCGATCATTCACCTTTTGACCACCCAGAACTACGAAGACGAAATGATTACCTTTATGAATGCTTCGGAGTTTAATATTCACGCAAGCAAGGGCACTTCCTGGACTCTCGACGGAGAATACCAGGAGGGAATGGAAGAAATCAAGGTGGTGAATATGCATCACGCAATAGATCTTATAATGAACGGCAAATTTGACAGGAGAAAGAAATGAGTGAGGCTTTGATTTTAGCATTTCTGTTCTTTATGGGCTGCATCATCGGCTGGGGAATAGAGGTCATATTCAGAAGATTTAAAAAGGAAAATGTAAGCAGAAAATGGGTCAATCCGGGATTCCTCGTGGGGCCCTATCTGCCCCTTTACGGCTTCGGGCTTTGCGGGCTTTACCTCCTTGCCAGCCTTGAAAATACCGGCGTTATCGAGGAAGTCACCGCAGGGAGCAAGATAGTCTTGTTTTTGACCATGGCAATCGTGATGACCCTTTTTGAGTACATCGCGGGCCTGATTTTCATCAAGGGACTGCATGTTCAGCTTTGGGACTACAGCAAGGAAAAATTTAATCTTCAGGGAATCATATGCCTTAAATTTTCAATCTATTGGGCGATTCTTGGGGCGATATATTATTTCCTGATTCATCCCCACATTTTGGATGCCCTTAAGTGGCTGTCACACAATTTGCAATTTTCGTTTTTCATAGGAGCGTTTTTCGGAGTGTTCATGGTGGATGTGGTATATTCGCTGAATATCGTTACAAAGGTAAGGGCATTTGCCAAGGAAAAGCAGATACTTGTCAAGTACGAGGAACTGCGGGCTCAGATACGGGAAAACGCCGAGGAGCGAAAGGAAAAACTGCACTGGTTCCTGCGGTTCCGCTCCGGTACGCCGCTGCGTGAGCATTTGAGCCGGTATGCGGAGAGAAAAGCCGCAGAATTTGAGGAGCTCATGCGCAGCAATGATTCTGTAAATGGCTCTAAGTAAGAAAAGAGAAAGCCCTGCATTGCGGTGGGGGCAGCCGCAGGCGGGGCTTTTTATGTGCAGGTGAGTATAGTTTCTGTAAGAATAGCTACAAAATTGCGTCCTCAAATTGCAAATTGCAGGATCTTATAATAAAAAGGGAAAAGTTGGCGCTTTTGGCGGTGCTGGCGAAAAGAAGTATCCAAATTTCTTGAGGGATTCCTACGATTAAATCGTCCCACTAAATCGTCCCACACGAAACTTTGGATACCTTTGGATACCTAAAGTTCCGACTT
>CAVJCN010000255.1:0-3673 GCA_963647945.1 Absicoccus sp.
AGGTTTCTTCTACTTTACAGCCTGCGATGAGCAAGTCGAAATTTTTCGAGGCCACGGGAGTTCGACACTTGTGCAGCCCAAAGCGGAGTCCTTTAACCTTGCAACCCATTGAAAAATGGGCTTTTTTTATGAAATTTTTTGTCAAATTTAAGGATTTTCTTTGTTGTAACCGTTGTATTTTTGTTTCAGGTGTGATATAATATCTCTATGAAACTTGGTTACAATACAAAAGCAAACGATCCAACCTACTACGTTCAGGTTGGAATCCGCAACGGAAAAAAGACAACAACAAAAAATATTGCAACAATCGGAAAACATTCCGAACTTCTTGCCATTACCGATGATCCGCTTGCCTATGCGAAAGCCCAAGTCGCAAAATTCAATGCAGCAGCAGAGGAAAACAATCAAGTGAGTATGGAGGTTTTGCTTGATTTCTCTGAAAAACTGAGGGCTTCCGAAAAAATGGTTTCCGAAAGCACGCTTAAGAATGTAGGATACCTTTATCTTGACCATCTTTACCGCAAGCTTGAAATTAAGAAGTTTTTGCAAGGAAAAGCCAAAGAACGAAAATTCACTTTTTCTCCTGACCTTGTGAACCGCTTTCTGACTTATGCCAGAATCCTTGACCCGGATTCCAAGCTCGGATGTCTTGAAAAAATGAACACCTTTTTCGAAGAACCGGATTTCGATTATCAGCATATTTTGCGCACGATGGACTTTCTGGCAGAAAACTATGAGGATTACATCGCACATCTTTTTACTGCCAGCAGCAAAATTCTGAAGCGTAATACCGCAGTCTGCTATTATGACTGCACCAATTACTACTGTGAAGCCGAATCCGCAGACGAAGAGTATACAGACCCGGTTACCGGAGAAGTTTTGCCCGGTCTTAGGCAATTTGGTTTGGCAAAAGACCACAAACCAAATCCTCTGGTAGAAATGGGACTGTTTATGGATACAAACGGAATCCCGATTTCGATGTGCATTGCTCCCGGAAACACCGGCGAGCAGACAACGGTTCTTCCCTTGGAAAAAGAACTGCTTCGCATGTTTGGAGAAAAGAAAAGAAAGTTCATCTACTGTGCAGATGCAGGACTTGGCTCCTATCATATTCGTAATTTCAATTCCATGGGAGGCAGAGCTTTCGTGGTTACGCAGTCGGTCAAGAAACTTTCAGACAAACTCAAGGAAGCGGTTTTCAATGATTTCGACTACAGGCTCCTTTCCGACGAGAAACCGGTTTCCCTGGAGAAAATGAAATCCTTTGACAAGGACGCAAAACAGAATCGTTCTCTTTACAATGACAAAGCCTACAAAATCATAGAGGTCGATACCCTCTTAGATGTCGGACTTTACGAAGAAAAGGTCTGTGCAAACGGAAAGACAAAAAAGGTGAAATCAAAGGCTGCGCTCAAACAGCGTGTGATTATCACATTCTCCAGAAAAAGCTTTGAGTATCAACGTTTTATTCGGAATCGTCAAATTGAAAGAGCGAAAAAGGTTCTTCAGAAGATGAACAGTGATGACTACAAGAAAGGCGCAAATGATGTCACTCGCCTCATCAAGAAGTCTAAGGAAGACAAAACCCAGTATGAAATTGATTATGCAAGAATCGCCGAAGAAGAAAAATATGACGGATTCTATGCAATTGCAACCAACTTAGAAGATCCTGCAAAAGAGATCCTGGCAATCAATGAGCAGCGATACAAGGTAGAAGAATGTTTTCGTATTTTGAAAACGGATTTTGCTTCTAGACCCTACTTCCACAGGAACCGAGAAAGAATCATCGCACACTTCATGATTTGCTATACCGCCCTGCTGATTTATCGACTGCTGGAAGTAACACTCAATCGGTACGACAAGCAGCTGCATTTCACAACACGCAACATTATTGAAACCTTGCAAAATATGAATGTTGCGAATTTTGCCGACACTTGTTACAGCGCCCAGTATACCGGTTCGCAAACCCTAAAAGCATTGGAAATCTGTTTTCCTTTGGGGTTAGACCGAAAGTGTTTTCTTCCCAAAGACCTAAATGCAATCCGCAGAAAAAAAGTTTGAAAAAATTTTAAAGGAGCCGCCTGATACAACAATTTCAAAAAGCATAAAAGAGGCATAAGTGTTGATATTTCAATCCTTAACGCCTCTTTTTAATTTCTCAACTGTCGAAAATGAGTTTTTAGGGGAATATACAAGCCTAAATGCGCATTTTTCAACAAAAAAATCAAATTATGGGATAGAAATCAGGAATTTTGAGAGGCAAAAAATCGAAAGGCCCCGATTCCTCGGAGCCTGTAAAATGCATTTATGTATTACTCGTTTTCGGAAGCATTCACTGCAGCTTCTTCTACTGCTTCTTTCAAAACTTCTTCCGTAACCTTTTCTTTCGGCGCTTCGGTCACTTCCACCTTAACCTCTTCGGATTCCTCTACATCGGAAGACTTTCTGAGCTTTTTAGGCATAACCTTTTTAGGCTCATCTTCTTCTTCAAAGCTCACCGCTGTTCCTCGTTTCGCCGACTCCTTTGTAACGGTGGAAACCGCCCATCTCATCATCTCGAATTTAACTTTATCTGCTCCGACCTGTACGACAATTGTTTCGTCCTTTGTCTTTACGATCTTGCCGCACAAACCGCCGATTGTTATGATTTCATCGCCTACGGTAAGGCTGTTTCTCATGTCTTTAATCTGCTTGTCTTTTTTCTTCTGAGGTCTGATCATCAGGAAATACATCAGAACAAATATTAAAATAATCGGTAACAGATTAACTAATGTGTTAGTCATAAAACAACTCTCCTCTCGAGCAATTAAAATGGTGCCGGCGATGGGGGTCGAACCCATACGGTGTCGCCACCACGGGATTTTGAGTCCCGCACGTCTGCCAATTCCATCACGCCGGCTTGTTCATCGTTGCTTTTCGTTTGCAACGGTTCGATTATACCATAAACGGCGTCACATTACAAATATTTTTTTCGTATTATCGGCACTTTTTTCGAGTTTTTTCGACTTTTTTTGCAAGGCACCTGAAAAATGCCCTCTTATTCGCTCACGACTTCCTTCCAGCTCCATGTGCTGCAGTTTTTATAGATATTGTTGAAAGTCGGCAGCTTCTCTGCCGTAAAGGTTGAAATGCCTACGAGTCCCATTTTCTTATAGCACAGTGCATAGTATGGCAGTTCTTCAAGTAAAGCCTCTTTCAGCTCCATATATTTTTCTTTCAGTTCCTCTGTGTCATACAGCCTTTCCAGCTCTCTGGACTTGGTATAAAGCTCCGCGTTATAATAGCCCCAGTCGTTTTTCCCGTCAAAGAACTCTCGCAAATCGTAGGTTTCTTCCATCTCGCAGCCTGCCACCAGCAAATCGAAATTTTTCGATGCCACCGCCTGTTTATATTGCTTCACAGGCAGCGCTTTTATGTCCGTCTTAAAGCCCAAGGTTTCCATGTTCTTGGCTATATTTTTACAGGCCGATACCCTCTGGGGATTGGATTTTTTCACAAGCAGCGTAAGGGTTATTTTGTTGCCTGCCATATCTTCTAGGAAACCGTCTCCGTCAGAGTCCTCAATTCCGGCTTCTTTCAGCATTTCCACCGCCGTGTTATAGTTATACCCACTCAGACTTCCCGTGTCCTGCACCCCAAGAAAATTAGGATAATACAGCGTGTCGGTAAGAAC
>CAVJCN010000256.1:0-3666 GCA_963647945.1 Absicoccus sp.
CTCCAGAAGAGGACTTCTCAAAATGGTAGGTCAGAGAAGAAACATGCTTGCTTATCTGAAGAAAAATGACCTTGAAAGATACAGAGCTTTGATCGCTCGTTTAGGTTTGAGAAAGTAAGTTTCGGTTTTACTGTAAATTTAAGCGGGGCGATGAGAAACCCCGCTTTTATTTTAATAAAAATATTTTTTAATAACTAAAACAAAAGAAGCGAAGCCCGAAGATCAGTATGATGTGACTCTCTGAAAGGACTCATGCGAGATGAGCTTTTTCCGAGAGTCATACGAAATCCGGGCGGCGCGAAAAAAAGGAGGTAACAATGCCTAGATTTACAGATTACAGAACATTTAAGTACCCTCTCGGCGGCAGGCTTTTGCAGGTTGAAATCGGCAAGGTCTGCGAGCAGGCAAACGGACAGGCTTGGGTGCGCTACGGCGATACAGTAGTAAATGTAACCGTATGCTGCTCCAAGGAACCGAAAGAGGGAATCGACTTCTTCCCATTAAGCTGCGACTTTGAGGAAAGAATGTACTCGGTGGGAAAGATTCCGGGAGGATTCATCAAGAGAGAGGGAAGACCGTCGGAGCACGCGATTCTCACTTCCCGACTTATGGACAGACCGTTAAGACCGCTGTTCCCAAAGGGATTTTACAACGATGTAGTGGTTGTCGCGACCTGTATGTCCGTTGACCAGGACTGTAGCCCGGAAATTGCCGCAATGATCGGCTCTTCCATTGCCATCGCCATTTCCGACATTCCGTGGGACGGCCCTACGGCTTCCGTAAAGGTGGGAAGAGTAGGCGGCAGATTTGTCATCAACCCGACCCTTGCCCAGAGAGAGGTTTCCGACATCGACATGACCGTTGCCGGAACCAAGGAAGCGATTATGATGGTAGAAGCAGGGGCAAAGGAAGTTCCTGAAATGGATATGCTGGACGCAATCCTCTTCGCCCACGAAGAAATCAAGAAAATCGTCGAATTCATCGACCAGATCGTTGTGGAAGTTGGAAGGCCTAAGATGCAGATCGAGCTTTACAAGCCGCTGGAAGAAATCGATGCAGCCGTAAGAGAGTACGCGACTCCGAAGATGAGAGAAGCCATCCACACCGTTGACAAACTGGAAAGACTTGACAATATGGACGCGGTAGAGGTGGAAACAAAAGAGCATTTTGCGGAAACCTATCCGGACAACATGAAGGACATCGACTCGGTTCTTTATAATATCACAAAGGAAACCGTCCGGGGAATGATCCTCGATGAGGGCATCCGTCCGGACGACAGAAAATGTGATGAAATCAGACCGATTTTCTGTGAAACCGGACTTCTTCCGAGAGTTCACGGAACCGGACTTTTCAAGAGAGGACAGACTCAGGTGCTTTCATCCTGCACCCTGGCTCCGGCATCGGAATCCCAGACCATCGACGGAATCACCGAGCAGACCGAAAAGAGATATATTCACCACTACAACTTCCCGGGATATTCCACAGGCGAAGCAAAATCACCTCGTTCTCCGGGCAGAAGAGAAATCGGACACGGTGCCCTTGCGGAGAGAGCTTTGCTTCCGGTTATTCCGCCGGTTGAAGAATTTCCTTACGCGATCCGGGTGGTATCCGATGTACTGTCATCAAACGGCTCCACATCAATGGGTTCAACCTGCGGCTCCTGCCTTGCCCTTATGGACGCGGGCGTTCCGATCAAAAGACCGGTTGCAGGCATCGCAATGGGGCTTATCGAAAGAGTCAAAGAGGACGGCAGCTCCGAATTTGCTATTTTAAGCGATATTCAGGGCATGGAAGACTTCCTGGGGGACATGGACTTCAAGGTAACCGGTACGGAAATCGGCGTTACCGCAATCCAGATGGATATCAAGGTTCACGGCTTATCCCGAGATATCCTCGAAAAGGCGCTTAGACAGGCAAAAGAGGGCAGAATGTTCATCATGGGCAAGATGCTGGAAGAAATCCCGGCACCGCGTCCGGAAATGTCCAAATATGCTCCTCGCGCACTTTCCATGACGATCAATCCAGACAAGATCAGAATCGTCATCGGCAAGGGCGGCGAAACCATCAACGGACTGGTTGAAAAGTACGATGTAAAGATTGACATCAATGACGACGGTCTTGTTTCCATCTACGGAACGGATGCAGAAAACACCGAAGCCTGCAAACACGAAATCGAAATCCTCACAAAGGATGTGGAAGTAGGCGAAATCTATGAGGGAAAGGTTACCAGAATCCTCAGCACCGCCAAGGGTTCGGTGGGGGCTTTCATCGAGATTCTTCCGGGCAAGGAAGGCCTCCTGCACATTTCCAGAATGGCAAAGGAAAGAGTTGCAAAGGTAGAAGATGTTATGAATGTCGGCGATACCGTAAGAGTCAAGGTCTTCGAAATCGACAGTCAGAACAGAATCAACCTTACAAGAAAAGACATACTCTAAATTTAATATTTACAGGCAGACAGAGAGCTTCGGCTCTCTGTTTCCTTCTCTACGCAGCGTTGATTGCATAAAGAGTGCAGGGGCAGTATAATTGTATCATCAATGCAGAAGGTGCGAGGGTCGGTGTGACGAAAGTCACGGCACATCGGAGAACCGAGGGAGGAAACTATGGATTACGAAAAAATCGGAAAAGTGATATATGAGCTGCGTGCGGAGCGAAATCTTACACAGAAGCAGCTTGCGGAGGAATTGAATATAAGCGATAAGACGGTGTCGAAGTGGGAACGGGGCGCGGGCTGTCCGGACATCAGCATCCTGAGAGAACTTGCAAATTTTTTCTGTGTTGACATGGAAAAGGTGCTTGGCGGAAGCCTTGCCGAAAACGATTTTGTAGGAGGTAATATGAAAAAGAGCAGATTTTATGTATGTCCGATTTGCGGTAATGTGACGGTGTGTACGGGGAATGCCGAGATTACGTGCTGCGGCAGGAAACTTGAAGCAATGGAGCCGCGCAAAATAAACGGAGAGAACATCACAGAAGAAGAAAAAACGGCAGTTTCCCTTTGTGTGGAAACCGTTGAGGATGATTGGTACATTACAAGCGGACACCCAATGAAAAAGGATGATTATATTTCTTTTGTTGCATTTCTCACCGGAGACCAACTCCATATGTACAAGGCATATCCGGAATGGGATCTTCAAATCAGGATTCCAAGGCGTGGGCACGGCATGCTGGTGTGGTACAGCACCCAACAGGGACTGTTCTATCAGCTGATATAGAACCTGCCGGCGTTCATTTCGAAACAATTGCAGATTCAATCATCAAAGAAAAAAATCACATATCAAAAAATAACGAAAGCTGCGGGAAATCCTGCGGCTTTTCTCGTCTTGGCATACATAATACCCCAAATGTGTAAATTCATACAGGTTGACAAACGTCGGGGGGGGGTATTATAGAAGTGAACATCATGTGAATATTTGATGATTTTTACGAAAACCCCCTAGGTATGACCGCAAAACGCGTTTACATACATAAAGAAATTATCAAAATCTTTTATAAGGAGGAGAAAATGACAAATAGTAAAACTACAAAAAAAGCATTGCTGTCCAGCGCTCTGGCGTTGACCATGTGCGTAGCAATGCTCATAGCAACCACATTTGCCTGGTTTACAGACACCGCAAGCACGTCGGTAAACAAGATTCAGGCCGGTACGCTGGATGTAGAGCTATG
>CAVJCN010000257.1:0-3664 GCA_963647945.1 Absicoccus sp.
CTCTTCCACTAATTCTCTGTCTGAGTAGCGCTTAAGATCACTCTTAAATTCTACAGTCAATGTTTCGTTTTTAGGTATCATTAACTTAATTCCCCCTTATATCATTTTAACTCCCTCTGTTAAGTGTATTATACACTGTTTAACTTTCCTTGTCGAGTTAAATTTACATTTTAACTCACATATGGTGAGTTAAACAGGAGAGTTAAAGGCGTTAAATGGGGAGTTAAAATCGAAACTGGGGTCTTAGGGGCTTCCCCTAAATGCGCGTTTTTTCGCCGCAGGAGTAAAAATGCACTGCTTGCTGCAAGGTCTTCCGTAAGTGCATACATAGTGCCGTCGATCGTGATACCCGGCATCGGGTAGCGCTCCTGTGTTTCAACCGTAATAGCAGCTTTGCCTGCGCTAACAAGAACAACCCTTGCGGAAACGCCATCTTCCGCAGAAATGCTTCCGGTATCATCATAGCCTATGCTGCATGGCGTAGATGTAACTGTATCATCTTCGCCTGCTACAAAATAAAAGGGTATATCGTTTAGGATATATCCGTTTCTTGTAGCCAGCTCTTTGATATAATAGATTCCCTCCGGTAGCTTTACAGTCGCTTTTGCCTTGCCGTTATCATCTACCGTGATAATATCAATGAGGCTTCCTGCATCGACGCTTGCCGAAAGGTCTGTATCTCCCGTTCCCGTAAGCGTTTCTCCTGCATAAAGTCCAAAGACTGCTCCGCTGCCTTTTTCGTATGTTTTGCTTTCATAGGCTGTTTCAAACACTTTTTCAAGCTCTATTTCCGTCATATAGTGCGTATTTGTGAGGGCAAGGTTTTCCCACACAAAGGGTGTAAATTGGTCTTTATATTTAAGTTCTACTTCGTATGCCCTATCATCTGTTACATATCCATTCGGCGCATAAAGCTCCTTTACGGTGTATTTTCCAAGGGGAAGGAGTTTAGATACTGCTTTTCCCGCTGCATCTGTAGTAATGGTATCAACAAGTGCTGATTTTGGCGCACGGTTTGTCTTATATACTCCGTCAAGCTCGATGATTCCTATGCCGTTACCGGATTCTGCGGTATCTGTGTAAATACGCATCGTATATCCATCGGCAAAGGATATTTCAAGGGTGTTATCACTTCCTGCGCTTGTTAAGATTTCAATTTGGTAGCTTTCCTCGCCACCTGCCCCAGGTGATTCCAAGCGGCTTGCTTTCCAGCTTGCTCCCGGTATTGGGCTTCCCTCTGCGACCGGATTATCAGGGGAAAGAGCGCTATACCAGTCTGCGATGTTATCGCGTCCATCTTCCTTAAAATTAAGGCTCGGCACCACATTTTCAAAGTCCTTATCAACTGCGCTTTGTGGTAGCGTGATTGTCACCTTAGCCTTTCCGCCTAAATACTGCATCTCTGTCTTGATTCCGTCTTTACTCTTAAAGTAGATTGGAGCTTCGGCTTCTGATGCGATGAAGATATCTGATAAACCTCGGTTTTCTTCTCATATCCTGCCCCAAGGCTTACGCTTTGGGTTATACTTTCTGCCTGCTTTGTGATAGCAGTTACCGCCTTGCTATTTTCACTATCTACTGATGATGAAACCTCAAAGCCGTCCCAGCTAAAGGAAAAGCCGTCGGTATCCCCTGCGGTCTGAATATATCTTGCAATAACGCTTTGCACGATGCTCTTCTTAAAATTGCCGTCCTTATCGCATTCCTGCCATGTTGCGCCATCGGAAAGCAGTATGCGGTAAAGGGTAGCGCCTGCATTTTCCGGGTCTGCCATGCTTGCGATGATGTAGTGAGGCTCGTTTTCCCTATCTCCGATAAATGCGACCTCGTCATAGCCTTCCGGAAGCGTGTACTCTTTTATTATGCTTCCGTCCGCTGCGCAAGGAATGTATGCCCGCTGCTCTTTATACTCTGCATTTTCATAATATCCGGTTGTGTCTACCTTGTATTCGCGCTCGCCCATCTTTATGATTGCCGCAGCGCCGGCTGTTTTCGTTACAAGCTCGCAATTATGCTCCCATTCATAGACCGTCTTTGTTTCCTTAACCTCTTCGACATCGCCCTTTGACGGATCAATTATTCCATCGCCATCTTTATCCTCAGCAGGCGTTACCACCCGTTCTTCCGTCTTCACATCTGCTGCCCGCAGCTTATATATCTCATAATCCTTTGCTGCATATCTTTTTACTCCGATGTCAGATAAATCTACGGGGTTTCCGTCTTTATCCGTATCGATTTTGCCTGCCGCCTCAAAGGTATAGGTCGTATCGCTAATGGTAAAGCTGCTTTTTTCTGCTGTATCTGTTTCATCGGTTTTCTTTAGGTAGTTTTCGGCAGGGTTTAATAGGACATTGCCAATGCCGGCAGCAGGAAGTGTAGTCGGAATTTCAAGCGCATAGCCATCTGCCGTAGTGGTCTTGGTAACCTCGATATCCGTTACATTCTTTCCCCCTGCCTGGTAGTTCATGCTTACATCAATGTCATAGCTGACAGAAAAGCCGTTTTCGGTAGTTTCGTATTTATATGAATAGGTCGAAGGCTTTTGCTCAGGTGAAACATATATCCTCCTGTAATGCCCGTCCTCCTTTGCGGCTCTGTCTTTGAGATACCATAGCTTTCCGCCGTTAACCTCGGTTTCTCCTGTTTCATATATCGACGCAGTCCCTGTGAAGAATTTTGATAAAAGCCCCTGCACCGTTTCAAGAGCATTCTTTTCATGGGTGGATTTTGTTATTGGAATCGTTATTTCTTCGCCCGTCTTGCTATTATATATCCTTGCTCCGTCATTTCCGTCATTTAATAAGATGTCCTCTGCCGCATAGATTCCGAAAGTCGCTCCGGCAAGCTCTTTTGCGCTCTTATATACCGGCGTAAATACCGTCCTGCCGTCTTTTACGGTTTTTTTGAAGCCGGTTAAAATCTCGCCGGTCTTATTTATTTCAATCTTTCCCTTTACCATGTTATTTGCCATGGCGACTGCTTTATAGTAGACGGTATACGGAAAGTTCGCAGAATCATAGCCGGTGTCAGTATCCGATATCTTGCCGGCTGATGTAACTTTGCTTGCAAAATTCCCGTCCCTATGCTCTGCCTGCTTTTCGACTCTGAAAGTATAGAAGTTAAAGACTTCGTTTAGCACATAGGAATCTTTATCTTTATATCTTACCTTTTCGCCGGAAACATCAAATATTCCGACTAAATCAGAATATCCATGTAATGCAAGAGCCCTTTGCTGTCCTTCCTCTACTTCTCCATAGTCATGTGAGTTTGCGGCTTCTCTGCCGTATTCGCCCACGAAGTAGCCTTCCGGCAGAAGCCATTCTTCGATGCGGTACAAGCCCCATTCTAATTCGTATGGAATTGTAACCTCGCCGTTTTCATCTGCTTCCCAGGTATACGGGCCTTTCTTTGTGATGTCCTCTGCGTTTGGTAATAGCCTTCCGTAGTTTTTCGCTGTGGTGGGATCCTCAAGCAGCAGATCGCCCATGTAGCGAATATAGAATTTTGTTCCTGCTGCTGTTACCTGTTTTCCTGTTTCGGCATTTGTCTTAATGATTTTAATGACATTCGTTTTCTTTTTATCGCGAACATTGTAGTCGTATCTATCGTCGTTTTCTTCGGTCGCAGAATACGCCTTATCATGCTCATCAATCCTCACCTGAAA
>CAVJCN010000258.1:0-3658 GCA_963647945.1 Absicoccus sp.
GCATGGGTAGGAGCTATGAACAGCATCCGCAATCGTGCAGAGGAAATTGTGAAAAACGAACTGATTTATAATTGATACCGCAGAGGAGCTTGTGTTCAAGGTGGCACAAGCCCCTCTTTTTCTTTCTGCGTAGGCGAAAAACAAGTTCATGCAAACCTATTGAAAAATTCATGATTTCGTGATATAATAATTGCTGATGTAAGGAGGGACTTGCTATGGCTGTAACCTATAAAAAGTTATTTCACCTGCTGATCGACAAAGGCATGACCAATGCCGAATTGATGGAGAAAGCAGGCTTTAGCGCCAATATTATTACCCGCATCAAGCGTGACAATTACATTTCTCTCAACAGTATTGAGAGGATTTGCAAAACTTTCAACTGCGGCGTTGACGATATTCTGGATTTTATACCTGATATAAAGGAGAACGAAAACAATGATTGATACAAAGAAAGAACAAGAGCGTGACGAGCTGCACCGTGCGATATGGGCAATCGCTGATGAGCTTCGTGGTGCCGTGGACGGCTGGGATTTCAAGAACTATGTCCTTGGCACGATGTTTTACAGATATATCTCCGAAAATCTGACCAATTACATTAACTCCGGTGAGCAGGATGCCGGTAATACTGATTTTGATTATGCAAAAATGTCCGATGCCGAAGCAGAGGAAGCCCGTGAGGGGCTTGTTGAAGAAAAAGGCTTTTTCATTCTGCCGTCTGAACTGTTCTGCAATGTCAACCGCAGAGTAGACAATGACGAAAATCTGAATGAGACCTTGGAGCGTGTGTTCAACCATATCGAAGCATCCGCAAAAGGTTCTTCCTCTGAAAGCAGCTTCGCCGGACTGTTTGATGATTTTGATGTGAACAGCAACAAACTTGGCTCTACCGTTGCAAAGAGAAATGAACGCCTTGCAAAACTTCTGCATGGTGTAGCCGATATGAACCTTGGCGATGTAAAAGACCATGACATTGATGCCTTTGGCGATGCCTACGAATATCTGATGACCATGTACGCATCGGGAGCAGGAAAATCCGGCGGTGAGTTCTTTACCCCTGCTGATGTTTCCGAATTGCTCACCAGACTCGGCACGGTGGACAAGACTGAAATCAATAAAGTCTATGACCCTGCGTGTGGCTCCGGTTCTCTGCTTCTGAAAGCAGAAAAGGTTCTTGGCAAGGATGCCGTCAGAAATGGTTTCTACGGACAGGAAATCAACATCACTACTTACAACCTCTGCCGTATCAATATGTTCCTGCATGATGTTGGCTTTGATAAGTTTGACATTGCCTGTGAGGACACACTGATCGCACCGCAGCATTGGGACGATGAACCGTTTGAGCTGATCGTTTCCAACCCTCCCTATTCCATCAAGTGGGCTGGCGATGATAACCCTCTGCTGATTAACGATCCTCGTTTTTCTCCGGCTGGCGTTCTCGCACCGAAGTCTAAAGCCGACCTTGCCTTTATCATGCACTCCCTTTCGTGGCTGGCAACAGGCGGCACAGCAGCGATCGTTTGCTTCCCCGGTATTATGTACCGTGGCGGTGCAGAGCAGAAAATCAGAAAGTATCTGATTGATAACAACTATATCGACTGCATCATCCAGTTGCCGAGCAATCTGTTCTTTGGAACGTCTATTGCGACCTGTATTATGGTTCTGAAGAAAGGCAAACCTGACAACAAGACCCTGTTTATTGACGCTTCCGGCGAGTGCATCAAAGTCACGAACAACAATAAGCTGACTCAGGAGAACATTGACCGTATTGTTTCCACCTTTGCCGCCCGTGCCGAGGAGCCGCATTTCTCTCATCTGGCAAGTTATGAGGAAATCGAGGGTAATGATTATAACCTCTCCGTTTCCACCTATGTGGAAGCCGAGGATACCAGAGAGAAAATCGACATTGTAAAGCTCAATGCTGAAATTGAGGAAATTGTCGCCCGTGAACAGGTTCTCCGTGACGAAATAGCGAAGATCATCGCAGAAATCGAGGTGGAATGATGAAGAAGGACAAGCGTGAAATCAGCATCGTTCGTTCTTCCGCTGCGGAATATCTGACATTTGTTGCCTCCACAGGTGCAGACGAAAAAAGCATAGAGATGCGTTACGAGGACGAAAACATCTGGCTGACGCAAAAAATGATGGCTGCTTTGTATGATGTGGATGTACGAACCATCAACGACCATATTAAAAAAATATATTCTGATTCAGAATTGGAACAATCGGCAACTATCCGAAAATATCGGATAGTTCAAACGGAAGGTTCCCGTGAGGTTGCCCGTGAAGTAAACCATTATAATCTGCAAATGATTATTTCGGTTGGCTTCAAGGTGAATAACGAGCGAGCGGTGCAGTTCAGAAAATGGGCCAACCGTATTGTAAAAGATTACACCATTCAAGGCTGGGTTATGGATGATGACCGTCTGAAAAATGGCGGAACAGTGCTGACAAAAGAATATTTTGAAAAGCAGCTGGAGAAAATCCGTGAGATTCGTCTTTCGGAGCGAAAATTCTACCAGAAAATCACCGATATTTATGCCACAGCTCTGGACTATGACCCTTCCGCAGCGGCTACAAAACGCTTTTTTGCAGCGGTGCAAAATAAATTGCACTACAGTGTTCATGGGCAAACAGCAGCCGAGGTTATCTACACCCGAGCAGATGCAGAAAAGGAACACATGGGGCTTACCACATGGGACGGCTCGCCAAAAAGTAAAATTCATGCCTACGATGTTGTGGTAGCGAAAAACTACTTGACCGAAAAGGAGCTTTCCCAGCTGGGACGCATTGTTTCGGCATATCTGGATCTGGCAGAAGCACAGGCAGAGCGGCACATTCCGATGACAATGGCAGATTGGGAGAAGCGGCTCGATGGCTTTCTCACCGTGTGGGACAGAGAGGTTTTGCAGGATGCCGGAAAGGTATCCGCGGAGCTTGCCAAGGCTCACGCCCTGAGCGAGTTTGAAAAATATCGCATCGTGCAGGATCAGCTGTATCAAAGCGACTTCGACAGGATATTACTGGAAGAAGCAGCGCAGAGCCTGCCGGAAGTGATTGAAACGGAAACCGGGAAGGATGGTGAGGATAAATGAGCCGATTGGATGAACTGATTCAAGAGTATTGCCCGAATGGGGTGGAATATAAAAAGCTTAGTACCATCTGCGCCGTATATGATGGTACTCATTCAACGCCAAACTATACCGACTATGGTGTGAAATTTGCAAGTGTTGAAAATATCAGTGCACCTTACGATTCAACAAAATATATTTCTGAGGCGGATTTCCAAAAATACAAAATCAAGCCTCAAGTTGGTGATGTTCTGATGACTCGCATAGGGTCTATCGGTGTGTGTACTGTAATAGACCGGGACGAACCTCTTGCATATTATGTTTCTTTAGCCTTGCTTCGACCAAATTCGAATTCCCTCAATAGCAGGTTTTTAAAGTATGCTATTGAAAGTTTGCATGGACGGAAGGAACTAAGGAAAAGAACGCTGATCAATGCTGTTCCCATAAAAATTAACAAAGATGATATTGGGAAAATCACCATCCCCGTCCCCCCTCTGCCTGTGCAGAGTGAAATTGTCAAGATTCTTGACAATTTCACAGAGCTTACAGCAGAGCTTACAGCAGAGCTTACAGCAAGGAAGAAACAGTAT
>CAVJCN010000259.1:0-3656 GCA_963647945.1 Absicoccus sp.
CAATTTCAGCGAGATGATCGCCTGCGGCTCGGTCGCGGCGGCGAAGGAGAAGGGTCTGCTGCGCAGCGAGGGCAAGGATTACGTCGTCAAGGACGGGGACATGATCTACTTCCGCTTCAACGTCTGAGAGCAAACGGGGGAAGGCTATACCTCCCTCGTTTTTTGCTTTGCTGTAAACCATTATAAAATTAAAGGTTGACAGTGTGGCGGCGCTGTGCTATACTCGCCCCATCACAGAAAAAGAAAGGCAGAACCATGAAAACGAGAGACCTCATCTACTGCGCGCTGTTCGCCGCGCTGACCGCTGTCGGCGCGTTCCTTCACTTCCAGTTCATGCACGCGACCATCACGCTGCAATGCTTTTTCACCGCGATGGCGGGGCTGCTGCTCGGCGCGCGGCTCGGCGCGCTTTCGCAGACACTCTACGTCGGCCTCGGGTTAGTGGGCCTGCCCATCTTTGCCGCGGGCGGCGGCTTCAGCTATATCTTCAACCCTACCTTCGGCTTCCTGCTCGGCCTGATCCCGACCGCGTGGGTCATCGGTAAGCTGGCGGAGAAAAACCGCTCTCCCCTGCGCCTTGCTCTCGCCTGCATCGCCGGCTTTGCCGTGCTGTATGCTATCGGGCTGCCCTACATCGCACTGATCGTCAACGCCTACAACGGCGGCAGCGTCAGCGCCGCGAAGCTCGCCACGGCCTATATGCTGCCCTATCTTCCCGGCGACTGCCTGAAGATCGTCGTCAGCGTGATCCTTGCGCCGCGCATCCTCAAAGCGATGGCGCGAAATTCATAAAAATTTTACGGCAAAGTTGCAAATGCAACTTTGCAAAACCGCAAATACTATGCTAAACTACACTCACAAAGGCAAGCAGCCAAAAAATTCCAACAAAAATCAAACGGAGGATAACAATATGAAAAAGTGGGTATGCAAGGTTTGCGGCTATATCTATGAGGGTCCCGAGGCGCCCGCGGAGTGCCCCGTGTGCCACGCCAAGAGCAATATGTTCGAGGAGGTCAAGGGCGAGATGAAGCTCGCCGCCGAGCATGAGTTCGGCGTTTACGCCAAGACTGTGAAGAACAACGACCAGATCAGCGCCGAGGATAAGAAGTATATCTTCGACCAGCTGATGGCCAACTTCAACGGCGAGTGCAGCGAGGTCGGCATGTACCTCTGCATGGCGCGCGTCGCCCACCGCGAGGGATATCCCGAGATCGGCCTGTACTGGGAGAAGGCCGCCTATGAAGAGGCGGAGCACGCCGCGAAGTTCGCCGAGATGCTCGGCTCCGACCTCGAACCCAACATGAAGGCGACCACGAAGGACAACCTCAAGTGGCGCGTCGACTGCGAGTTTGGCGCCACGAGCGGCAAGTTCGACCTCGCCCTGTGCGCGAAGAAGAATGGCCTCGACGCCATCCACGACACCGTCCACGAGATGGCCCGCGACGAGGCTCGTCACGGCAAGGCTTTCGAGGGCCTGCTGAAGCGTTACTTTAACAAGTAAAAAAGGTCCGTATATCCGCGCTGGAATACGCCTCGGTAATGGCGAAAAACCAGTAAAACCAACGGTTTCCGGCACAAAAGATACGCAGTAACAGAAATGCGGTTCACTGATTAGAGTGAGCCGCATTTTTGCGTCTATATACGGACTCGTTAGAATCCGTGGGAACATTGTGGGAACATTTCTCCGCGAGGGGCATTTTTCTAAAATGTTCCCACGAAAATGCTGAAAACCCCAGACGCCATGCGGGTTTGCGGGCACTTCACTTAGCTAAAATCCGTGGGAACATTTTTTTGCCGTCATTCTTTTCGCTGATATACTCTCATTAGAAAATCAATCTATGGGAGGATGCCAAAATGAAAGGCAGCGTTAGAAAAAAGCGAAAAAACGCATGGTCATATCGTATTGATTTAGGTACGGTCGATGGCAAGCGTAAGCAAGTAGAAAAAGGCGGTTTCAAAACCGAACGCGAAGCCACCAAAGCCATGCAAGATGTACTCTATCATCTGAACAACACTGGCGACTATGTGGAGAACAAGAAAATCTCGTTCCACACTGTCTATGAGGAGTTCATCGAGCGTGAGGGCAAGGCAACCAGAGCCTATGCGACCTTGAAGAAATATGATTCCCTCTATCGGAACCACATCAAGGACGAATTTGGGCCGCTGTATGTCTACCAAATCTCGGACACCATGATTATTGACTTCTTAAATCAGAAGCGGCTGAAGTACAGCGAGGAGTATGTGAAAGGTATGTACAAATTCTTTAATGTGATCCTGCGCTATGCTCACGACCACAAGTACACGAAGAAAAATACGATGGACTTGGTCCCCCCTCCTCCTGACCCTCGCCATGTGGGCGACATCGAAACCTATACCCATGAGGAATTGGCAAAGATGATCGAGCGTGTCGAATCGACTCGTTCCAAAATCGCGTTCCAGATTGGCTTACAGGCCGGACTGCGTGAGAGCGAGTGTTTCGCCCTCACTTGGAGCGACATTGACTTTGAGAACAAGAAAATCAAGGTCTGCAAGCAAC
Source organism: Absicoccus sp. (assembly GCA_963647945.1). Taxonomy (GTDB): domain Bacteria; phylum Bacillota; class Clostridia; order Peptostreptococcales; family Anaerovoracaceae; genus CAG-238. The sequence continues at coordinate 2,537 of CAVJCN010000259.1, forward strand.
TTCTCTATCAGGACAAGAAATGGTGCTTTGCGCCGCTGAAAACGGTCAATTCCTATCGTTCCGTGAATATCACGGCAGACTTCGCACAATACCTCGCAGATATGAAAATGCAGCACGAGGCCGAGTGTAAGCTGTACGGTGCCGGTTACAAGCGAAACTTTGTAACTGACCGGCGTGAGCCTAAGAAAGAGCAGATTATCGAAGTACCGGACTTCATCAATGTGAAAGCAAACGGCGAAATGCTGACCACCAACGGTGCGAAGTTTATCGCCCGTATCATCAAAAAAGACTTGGGCATCCACTTCAAATTCCATAATCTGCGGCACACCTACGCCACGGTACTGGCGGAAAACGGGCTGAACCCACGCTATGTGCAGGAAATGCTGGGACACTCCAAACTGGAGTTCACCCTGCGGTATTACACGCACATCACGGAGAAAATGTCCAGTGCCGCAGAAAATGCCCTGACTGCGGCATTTTGTTTTGAATAAATCGTTATAGTAAATAACACAACTTCATACACCGATAATGAGCGGAGTATTTCATTTGTTTGAAATGCTCCGCTTTTTTTGTACCCAAAATCAAGAAGAAAGGATGGAAACCCTATGCAGACCATAGCAATCGTGAACCAAAAGGGCGGCGTGGGAAAAAGCACTACGGCGGTCAATCTGGGTGCGGGACTGGTGCGACAGGGCAAGCGCGTGCTGCTCATCGATGCGGACAGTCAGGCGAATCTGACCGAAATGCTCGGCTGGCAGCAGCCGGACGAGTTATCGCCCACGCTGGCCACCATGCTGGAGGGTATTATCTCCGACCGCCCTATCGAGCCGCAGGACGGCATCCTGCACCACACAGAGGGCATGGACTTGTTACCTGCCAACATCGAACTGTCCGGCTTGGAGGTGTCCCTTGTAAACACCATGAGCCGTGAAACCGTACTCCGCACCTATCTGAACGAGGTCAAGCGGCAGTATGACTACATTCTGGTGGATTGCAGTCCCTCCCTCGGTATGCTGACACTGAACGCGCTGACAGCGGCAGATCGTGTCATTATCCCAGTACAGTCGCACTACTTACCCATCAAAGGCTTGGAGCAACTTCTCCGCACGGTGAGCAAGGT
>CAVJCN010000260.1:0-3652 GCA_963647945.1 Absicoccus sp.
GGAGTAGCCCTCGTTGGACCCTGTGACCTGCGGTGTAATAACGACCTCCTGGCCGCTCTCGACCAGTTGACGCTTGGTCCCACCTTCGACTTCGATTTGTTCCTGTGTGCCGGTAGACGGTGTGGTTGTTACAGCCGACAACTTTACCTGCACATAATTGAACAGCGGGATCGTTCCGGAACCGCTCCAATCCTGCAAATTCCGATGATAGCTGCTTTCTTTCCCTCCACACTGAATTTTGGCGCTCATCTCGCTCAGGGTCAGCGCTGCCGCATTGCCCGCTTCATCCGTGGGATTCAAGCTGAGCCAACGGATTTCTCTCGCTTCAGGGATCAGCAGCCGCAGCGTGACAGTGCTGCCTGACTGGAAGGATGTGTCGCCCTCTGCATACTCGCGTATATCGTAGATCGACAGTTCTCTGCTCACGCCATTTACTGTCATATAACTGAGCACCATGCCCACAGGCCCATTGGCGTTCTCTGCCACCGCAGAAACATCTTTCACGTCCGGCACCGTAAAACTCAGTGTCAGCTGACTCACGCTTCCCTCTTCGTCCGATCCTCCGCCAGTACATTGCATGATCTGATCCCCCTGACCAAGCGTAAGCTGCACACCGCTCGCGAAACTGTAATTGCCTGTGCAGTAATCGTTTCCGCTCACCGTATCTGTTTCATAGACTGCCGCCATAGCCGAAGCGATGCTTACCCCATTCCGGGTACTGTGTCCGGTTCCACGGATCTTAATTCCGGTGATTTCCTTGACATAGGCCTCGTTAAATGTCAGTTCCACAATCTTGCCGGCACTCAATTCCGACCAGTTCTGATCCGTCAGGTAGATAAACGAAGACTCATACTCCTGCCCGGAAACATCATTTGTTGTAGTATATCGCAGCGCAACCGCGATATCATCCGTCTCCGGTGTCAAGCGAAGGTTCGTCATATTTTCCGCAAATGCCAGCGTTACAACCTGCTTGAACTGAGCCTTATCGGGTTTTGCTTCCGGAGCTCTGCTCACGCTGCTGGCAACTGCATCACAGCCCGAGAAATCGATGTAGAAGGTGTTGATCACCACCCCGGAGCGCACCTGCTGAACGACTGCATAATCCAACGGTACTGACCCGCCTTCGCTCAACGATTCAAAACTTGCAGCCAACTCAAGGCTATTGAGGGTGTTGATTCCGGACGCGGACACGCCCAAGGCGTAAAACACGCTGCGTCCATTGTTCTCACCAAGCGTCATTTTGCTCTCAATACGGTTGAATCCACCATACACACGGCTATACTGCGCCGCAGCATTCATCTTAACAGTCTCGAGAGAGCCCACAACTTCCGTATCCGCAGGATATACATAGATATTCAGGCTGTCATCCGCCGAGCGCGGCAGCCGCGATGTAACAGAAGCAATCTGCCCCTTAACAGAATCTGCCCAATCAATTCTGTTTTCTGTGAAGTCGATATTGACGGTCTGTACCTGATTGACGGGCAGTGTCAGGCTGTATGCCCGTTCGCCGGAATTCATGCTGCTGCACAGCTGCTGTGTCTTGTTCGTATACACCCATTGGTATTCGTCTTCTGTATTGATAATACGCCTTCCGCCGCTGCCCACAAGTGTAACGTACATACTCTCAATGTTCCAGGTCGTTGCCACTTTACTGCGCACTTCCAACGTGACCCGCAGAAGCTGCGAAATGTCCTCGATTGCCAGAGTAAACCGGTCGGTCTTTCCACTCCGGAACATGATATTCGCATCGCTTTCCGTGCCGCCCGGCCAGGTATACTGCCCGAGCGTCTCCTTTGTTCCTGTCTTTTTTTCCTGACCATTATAAGCGTACATAGCCTCAACCAGATTATAGGTCTCCGTCTTACGCACACCATTGCTGTCGTAATATTCTACAATTCCGTATACCTGGCCGACAAACTGCGGCTCAGTCGTATCGGCATTGGCCGCCATATTGTAAGTACCGGTCGTGATGGCAAACTCCAGGTTGACCGCATAGGTGCTGGTCTCGACCTGATAGGTCTTCACCACCTCGGCTTCCGAGCGGCTGCTCTCGTCTGCTTCGTCTTTATAATTGATGTCGATCCACCCAACATTATTGACGATCCACTGCCGTGAGACCGCTTCGTTGGTCTGTTTCTTGACGCTGATAGAGTTTACCTTCAGCTTGTCAAATACATCGCTCTTATCCGTGCTATCCTCCGGGATGATCTTGATCGCAGTCAATTCACCCATGTCCCGGTTGGTGCTTACAATAAACTGCTCTGTATAGCCAGTACGGAAGCCGTCAGAAGCAAGCTGCTGGTTCGCCAGCACATAGGCGCTCTTTCCATCCTCAAAAATAAGCTGGAAGTAAAACTGGTTTTTTGAACCGCAATCACCATTGGTCGTATCGGTCACCTGATCATCGCCAACCTCGACGGCCACAGTATAGTTACAGCGAGTTTTTGCAAAGCTTCCGATGCTTTGTGTTGTCTCATAGTCCATGGAATAGCGGTATTGGGACCAGTCACCCGTGTCCTTATCCGTCGTTGCCGTGCTGTCAGAGTTGAAGTCTTTGCTGGCCGGCTCCTGTCCGCCATCTACTAAGATCTTCTCATTCAGGCCCAGCAGCTTTGTTCCGGTGTAGGTGCGGGAATATCTTCGATCCGAGGTCTGTTTTCCATCGCTGATCGTTTCCCATGTTCCTGCCAGCGGTCCCAGTTCGTCCAGACGGTAGATCTCCATGCCCTTCATCTGCCAGTCATCAGATCCCCTGATACGAAATTGTACACCGGTAAACTGATCCACATTATTGATCGACACCGTAAAGCACAGCGATCCGCCGTTCTTGATTCCTACACGGTACATAAACCCGGATTGAACACCCGGCCACTCCCCATAATAGGCATTCACCGCATCGGTCACACTGATGGCATCGCTGGACTGTGTCTGTCCGCTCAAATCAGTATACTTCAGCGTCATCGTGAGTTCTCCGGTAGTTCCGGCAAGGTCGGAATCATCTGTATTCAAAACCACGAGATAGCGCTCTGAACTATCCTTTGGCAATAGCCTTGCACCAGCTTCATATTCCTGCAAAGCAAGCTCAATGCCGCTGTCCCCCGCTTTGACCGGGCGGATCATCGTACCGGAAACAGATGGTGCACGGTAATAACTCACTGGTGTGCCACTGAATTTGACACGCAGCATTGTGTCCTGGATATCAACGGAAACGCTTGATGACTCAGGGTCATAGACAGAGAATCCTGCAATGCTCAGAAAATCCACATCTTTGCCAGCCGTCTCCTCAGACGGCTTCACAACACGGTCCTCCTCGATATATCCATCAGGATTCGGCTCGTTTGCCCCCCCGGTTTCGATTCCCGTAGCTGCCTTTGCCGCTTCAGATCCATAAATAATGCGCACGGAGTCCAGCGTCGCAATATCCGGCAGCGATGCAGCCAGCGCTAACGTCTCGCCGTCCTGCGCAATACCGGAAACGTCCTCATGGTCGCTCAGCCCGTTCTCCAGCGCGTAGCCCAAGACGCTCGTTACCAGGGGGACAGATGCCTCACGCGTCGCGCCGTAGATATCCCGGTAGCGCAGCGTCAGTGCAGCGCACTCGCCAAATTGAGATCCGGTCAGGGATTTCCGGGTGTAGTTTCCCAGTGCACGA
>CAVJCN010000261.1:0-3633 GCA_963647945.1 Absicoccus sp.
ATCATGAACCCCCAGGTGACCCTTTTGGGCCGCTCTCGGCAGGAAGCCTATGACAAGGCAATGTACCTTCTGAATACCGTCGGTCTCAGTTCTAAGGCTTTCAATTATCCGGAGGATCTTTCAGGGGGACAGCAGCAGCGTATCGCCATTGCCAGAACCCTTGCCATGGATCCGGACATCATCCTCTTCGACGAGCCAACCAGTGCCTTGGATCCGGGTATGATCGGAGAAGTTCAGGCAGTTATTCGTATGCTGGCAAAATCCGGCATCACAATGATGATCGTAACCCACGAAATGGATTTCGCACGAAAAATCGCAAGCCGCGTATTTTTCATGGACGAAGGCGGCATCTATGAGGAAGGCACCCCAAAAGAAATTTTTGAGCATCCGCAAAAGCCCAATACCATCAAGTTCATCAAGCGTCTCACTTCCCTGACCTATAAGATTGAAACCGTTGATTACGACTTTACCGAGGCTTATGATGAGCTTCAGCAATATGCGGAAAAGCTCCTTATTGAAAACGAGAGAATCAGCGACCTGCAAATCGCACTGGAAGAAATCGTTGTCAACAATATCATGGAGATGACGGATGAACCCCAGGTTTTGGTTCGTGTCGACTATTCGGAGAAGCTGGATCTGCTCACCCTCAGCATCCGCTACCAGGGGGAGCATCATGACCCGACGGATTCGGACAACGAATTGTTCCTGGAAATGCTCGAAGCACCCACCACCGAAATGGTAGACCAAATTATTAAACCGCCTTTCGGCATTTACAATAATCTAATTCAAATCAATTTCAGATGGGAGGAAGCATAACCTGATGAAAACGAGCAGAATAATGAAAAACCATGTATCCCTCCTGCTGATGCTGTTTGTAATCGGCCTGCTTTTTATCGGCACCCTGTCTACCGCTTATGCGGAGGAATATCAGACCATCGCAGACCTCAACGGAAAAAAGATCGGCGTGCAGACCGGATGCCTTTACGAAACCCATATTGCGGACAAATGTCCGGATGCGGAAATTCAGTATTTTACCATGCCCCAGGACATGATTTTGGCTTTGAACTCCCAGAAAATCGACGCTTACCTTATCGAAGAAGTGGGCTATTACGCTACGGTGGCAGCCCATCCTGAGCTTACGGCAATGAAAGAAAGCGCAGGGCTTTGCGAAGCGGCTGTCATCATCGGCAACAACGAAAAACAGGAAAAGCTCCTGGCGCAGATCAACGAATTTATCGCTAACCACGGCTCGAGCGGAGATGGTATGCTGGATGAAATGTACGACTACTGGGTCAAGGATTTTGACGCGGAAACCAGCAAAACTGAGCAGGGGGGCTTCACCGGAGAAAACGGAGAACTGACCATCGCCTGTGAGGGGGGCTATGAGCCATTTTCTTATGTCAACGAAGAGGGGGACAGCGGCTACGATGTGGATTTCATCTTTCGGTTCTGCCGGGAATACGGCTACACACCGAATATCCAGCGGGTGGCATTTGAGTCCATAGCTCCGGGGGCGGAATCCGGCAAATACGACATCGGCATGAATATCATCTTAAGCGACGAAAGAGATGCCAATGCCTGCCTTTCGGAGGTTTATTACAGCTGCGATATTTTCATGGTCGTGCCGGGACAAGCCGATGAGCAGACCGGTTTCTGGGAACGCATGAAGGACAATTTTGAAAATACCTTTATCAAGGAAAGCCGCTGGAAGCTCTTTGCCTCCGGCGCAGGTATTACGCTGCTTATCACGCTAAGTTCCATCATTCTGGGAACCATTATCGGCTTCGCAGTCTTCATGCTCTGCCGCAAAGGAAACCCCATCATTAACGGTGCCACAAATGCCATGCTTTGGCTGATTCAAGGTATGCCGACGGTACTGCTTCTGATGATTCTCTACTACATCATCTTCGGCTCTACCAGGCTCAGCGGCACCCTTGTTGCGATTGTCGGCTTTACGATGATATTTGCCTGTGCCATGTATGATATGCTCTCGGTGGGCTTCGGCGCCATCGGAAACGGGCAGTATGAAGCCGCCACCGCCATGGGCTACAGCAATAACCAGAGCTTTTTCAAGATTCTGCTGCCCCAGGCGGCAAAGCACTTCCTGCCAATCTACAAGGGCGAGGTTGTTACGCTGATTAAGGAAACCTCGGTGGCAGGCTATATCGCCATCCAGGATCTGACGAAAATCTCCGACCTGGTGCGTGCCCGTACCTATCAGGCCTTCTTTGCTCTGATTTTTACGGCTGTCATCTACTTTGTGATTTCCGGAGCCCTGACCCGAATCGTCGGCATGATCGAAAAGAAGGTCGATCCGAAGTCCCGTTCGGTAGAGCAGATTCTCAAGGGGATAGATGTGGAAGAATAAAATTCCGAGTGCTTTTAAAAGAATAAGCAAAATTTATCAAAAAACATCGCCCTGCTGAGTTGCCACTCGGCAAGGCGATGTTTGCATTCTTCTGTAATTGTACTCAAAAAAATCAAGTTATCGCAGCATATTTTGCAAAATAGCAATTTATGATTTGATAACTTGTAATTCTCAACGAGTTTTGATAGCTTATGGTTTTCATATTTCCGATTGTACAACCTTGCCAAAATTGATTTCATCCTGAAGTAGTCCATAAACATAAGCGGGACTTTCCAGGTAAAGCCCTGTTTCCGGATTTCTCAGTTTTTCAAACACTTCTGAATTGTAAAGGATCCGCATTGCCTCGTCATATTCTATCCCCATGTCTTCAACAATGAATCCAATAATATCCTGCGTGTTGTACTCCATTAGCATCTCTTTTTTATCCATAGATGATACCTGTCTTTCTTAGCAGGTTAACTGCCCTTTGCGTATGAAACGAAATTTGGTTCGTTGCCTCTTTGTAGGATAATTCCTTGAGCAAGACACCAACATCAATTGCGTGCCTGCTGTATTCTCTGAATAGCACCGCCAAATCATCATTCGCAATAGGTCCTGTTACAATATCATATTTGCAGTCAAGATTGCATAATGTGTTTTCATAGTCTTTAAACTTCCGGTTACGGTTGTTCATCACAAAGGCTACCCATTCTTCTGTCACTTCTGTTCCAAAGTCTTTTATAGAAAGTTCTTTGTTTAAAAAAATGTTGTCATCAACTTCATACACATTGATAATCTGCTTTCCGCCATATATTTTTGAAACGCGATAAGCCATCTTTCTAGCTTGTGTTTCCATGGAAGTAAGGTAAAAGCCCTTTCCAAAATCCTTAAATGGTCTGCACATATTTAGGCTTATACTGCTAATATCTAAATTAGTTCCGTGATACAGAATCATGCAATCACACCTCCGTTATTGGCGCAGATGCGCTCCATATCTTCTATTGCATCATCAAAGGATAAGGTATGTTCAATATCATAACATTCTTTTAGAAATTCGATTGCCTTATAGTCATATAGAAATTGAAACGCTGCCTTTTGCGTTAGTGCATGTTTATCAGCAAACTCAGATACGCACGCTACCGTGTAATCAATTCTTTTTCTGAGTTCTGTCATGCGCTCCGCCTCCTCTCTAATAAAAAAATTTTATCACAACTCGATAGACCTCGCACATTCATACAAATGTTCGGGGGCAATATCTATGTCATCATTCCAAACGACCGTGCCGC
>CAVJCN010000262.1:0-3622 GCA_963647945.1 Absicoccus sp.
GCCCTGTATCTGTCATCACGGATATCCTCTTCTTCAAGGCTGTCCGCCTTTCTCTGAGCAAGGGTTCGTACCGAATTTCTCTCGTATTCACCAAAGACGAAGAAAGCGTCCCCTATAACCGGATTGTCGCCGAACTCATTGAAAACGATGAGATTCAGAACGCCGTTATCGACTTCCTCCCCGGTTTTTACCTTTTCTTTCACCACAAGGGTCGCAGAAAACTGGGAGAGCTTCTCTTTCATTTGCTCTTCGGAAAAGGCCTTGTCATCGAAGTACAATTTCCCGTTTTTATATGCCAGGGTCGTCGCCGAAATGCCGTTTGCCTGGGCAAGGGTCACCTCCCCCTTTTCCTTGATGAGGGCAAATACATCCTCAAAGCTCGCCCGGTACTGGTCCTTTTCCATGGGAATTATCACGGTTTCGTCATATCTTTTGCTTATCTGGTAATACAGCTTCGGCATGTACTGTCTGAAAGGCTTGAAAACCGTGTGTATGGTCACCTTGTCCGTAATCCACTTGCTGTATGCGCCGTTAAGAGGCCTGAGATAGGCATAGTCCTTTGCGGAAATGTAATCTCCCACATTTTCTTCGGTTATTCCCAGTCTTTCCACCTGTTCCGGCATGAAGCCGTGGCTCAGCGCCCAATTCGTCTGTTTATGTGTAAATCCATAATTTCTCGTTTTGTGTCTGTATACCTCCCGAACCCATCTGCGGGCCTCGCCGCCTGTAAACCCTTTTGAAACCGGGCCAAACGCCAGCGCGTTTACTACCAGTCTTTTTAATCCCATTGCCTGTTTTGCCTCCTGTTGTAGTCTTCAGGGGAGTTAAAATCCTCTGTGCCGTCCTTTAGTAATATAAATTTGGTATCTATTTTTTTCTCACCGAATGGCAGGTTCAGAAATGACTGATAAACCTGCCAGCCGATGCATTTTTCGATTTCTCCGTTGAGATATTTTTTTCTGACTCTGTCCACATGATATCGGAACAGCTTGCCGTCGGCAATTTTAACCGCAACGATCGCCCGCTCGTTTCCGAAGAAAAGAATATCCTCCGTCGGGGTGTCTGCAATGGTTTTGATTGCCTTTTCCGAATAAAAGGTGTCGCCGTAAAGGAAGCAGATGTCGTCCTCAATGAGCTCCTCCGTAAAGCGGTCTATTTCCAGCAAATTGTGCTGCGGCTCATAGCGCCTTGCCCCCTCAAATTCGTATCTGGAATCATGGGAGGTGATGATGACCTCGCATCCCGAGTCCTTTTCCTTCAAAAGCCTGACGGTTCTTCCCAGCAGGGTTTCCCCGTCAATTTCAATCAGATGCTTGGGCTTGTCCTGATAGTTCCCCCAACGGGTGCCCTTGCCATCTGCCATAATGATGTATTTCATTTGCTTTCCTTTACTTAATAACTCCGTATTTGATAACTTCGTTACTTAATAACTCCGTGATACCGGTAAAAATCTCCCAGTTCCTTGTGACGTTGGCCGCCCCAGAGCTGGATAATGTTCACTCCGGAAGATGTGTTTGCCTCTATGATGCAATGTCCCTCTTCCGTGATGAGAATGTCCCATGCGATAAAATGCATATACGGGAGCTTGTTTGCAAGGTTTATCATGTCTTCTTTAAGCTCTTGCCAGTTCGGAATCTGCACACCCTCAATCGGCGCTCCCGAATCCGGATGAACCTTGTAAACATTTCGGTTGTGAAGGCATCTTGCCTCGCTCAGCACCCCTGTTTCCAAATCGATATTGGCAACCAGCCCGCCCCGACTTCCGTTATCCACCGGAATGGTTTCCTTTGTTCCTATCCTCTGCACCGCGAAGAACACCTTGAACTGATGGGTTTTCGGGTCTTTGAGGGTGATAAACCGAATGGTGTTGACGGTTTTGTCGTATATCTCGTCCAGGTACCGGTGCTGTTTCATCGCCTCACTGATGAACCAGTCGTCGTGTTTTTTGAGGTAATCGATAAATTCTTCCTTTGTTATGGGTTTCAGGTCGATGCAGGGCGCGTCCTTCTCGTAATCGTAGGTCATGATCACGACTCCCGTTCCCTTGCCTTTGCCGTAGGGCTTGAAGAAGTAGCTGCCCTTTTCCTTGAGCAGGGCAAGGGCATCCTCGTATTCCATCGCCACGCTCCGAAAGCTGGAAAGAAAACCCCGGTTCTTGATCATATAGCTTTCCGGAACCCGTACATATTGTTTCAAAATCTCCGCCGAGGCAATCTTGTTGTTGCAGACGAAGTCAAAGGGTTCGTTTATATATCTGGAACGATACCAGTCAAATTCCGAAAGGTATTCGTGCTTGTCGTTGTGGTCGAAATCGTAGAGCATCCACTGGTCTGCAAGGAATCCCCCGCCCAGGTTTGCCCTCATTTTCTTGAAAAACGAGCATTTAAAATGATTCTTCGCAAAGAGTATTCTTCGGAAGTAAAGAAGCGTCAGCTTCATTTTTTTGATTGCCCATCTGGTAAATTTAAAAAAATCCATTATTGTCCATTGTCCTCTGTTTATTTTGCTTTTGTCCTTAGTTTTGCACTCTGGTTTTTACATTTTTGTAATTCTTTGTGCTATTTTGTTTTCGTGCCGCCCAGGTTTTGCAGGATAAGAGCGCAAATCTCCTTTGTGGAGTTTCCCAAATTCTCCGGAAGATAGCGCTTCCGATAGCTTTCCAGCGCCGGCCTATTGTATTCGCCCTCTTTAAGGTCTTTGATAAGCTCTTTGGCGTTTTTGAACACGCAGCCCGGCATTTCCTCGAAAAGGTCGATATTCATGCCGTTTTTTTGGCGATACTCCTCGTAATCATATACGAAATAATAGGTGGGTTTGTCCAGTACCGCCCCTTCGATGGCAATCGCCGAGTAGTCCGTAATCAGGAAATCACAGGCTGCAAGTATCTCCCCGGAGGAAAACTCGGGGCAGGTGTATATCCCCTGTATATCCGGCAGCTCCTCAAGTTCGATCCGCTGATTCGGGTGTCCCTTTATTACCAACACAAAATCGCTGTTTTCCCCTGCAATCTCCGCAAGTCCTTGCCATCTCAGCTCTATATTTCTCCTGAAAGTCGGGGCATAAAGCACTACCTTTTTGTCCTTAAAGGCAGGATAGGCGGCAAGCACCGCGTCCCGGTTTTGTTTTTTGGTTTTTAGCAGATAGTCGATTCGCGGAAGTCCGCAGTTCACCAGCTTATCCTCCGTAGTGTTGAAAGACCTGCAATAAAAGGGGTTCCATGCCTTTCCTCCGGCGATGATATAATCGTAGCCCTCGTGCATTTTCATGAGCCTTGCTATTTCTGCGCTTCTGCCGGATTCCTTGCCTAATGTCTGATAGCCGGACTGTTTGATTTTTCCCAGAGCGTGCCACATCTGGATAACCGTAAGGCTTCTTTTGTGGTGAAGCAGGGATACCGCCGGCCAGTAAGCGTCAAGGACACACACCGAAGATGTTGCAAGGTGGTACATGCTTCTGAGGGTTGATTTTGCAAAGGCGACCGCCCCGCTGCCTTCCCCCTCAAGTCTGTGGCAAATGGTGACCATCTCGATGTCCGGATTTTCCAGTTTCAGCTCCTGTTGGGTCAGCTTAAAGTCAAGGGTAAGGGTGTTTGACTGGCGGCTGAGAAAGAGCACTTTGTTTT
>CAVJCN010000263.1:0-3620 GCA_963647945.1 Absicoccus sp.
GCCGAAGACTTGGGGTTTTAAAAAGGAATTTAAAGCTCTAAAACTTTTGAAAATTTTTCTGAAAAAATTTTGTTATTTTTTTCAGAACGCTTGTTTACTTTTTGTTCGTGTTGTGTTAAAATGTTCTTAACAAAAGTTCGGGAGGAAATTATCATGCTTAAAGAACGGGAGCAGAAAATTTTAGACTACATGAAAAATGAGATAAGGACAAAGGGCTACCCTCCTACGGTGCGGGAAATTTGCGCTTCCCTGGGAATCAAGTCCACTTCCACCGTACATAAGGACATCGAAAGTCTGGTTCGGCAGGGTTATCTTAAGAAAGACCCGTCCAAGCCTCGCGCTCTCATGGTGGTTGACCCGTCGGACAAAACCGGTCATACCCAGCCTGCCCATGGTTATTCTTATGATCTTTCGGGCACAGGCTCTTCCGTAAGCGATGTTGTGGAGATCCCTATTGTGGGAAGGGTCGCAGCGGGCACACCGATACTTGCAGAAGAGAACATAGAGGATACATTCCCGATTCCCGCGCGGTTTGCAGCAGGGGGCGTGAACTATATGCTTAAGGTTCGGGGCGAAAGTATGATAGAAGCCGGCATCATGGACGGCGACCTGATTCTCGTCCAAAAGACCGAGGACGCTCACAACGGCGAAATCGTGGTGGCGATGATTGACGGTTTTGAAAGCGAAGCCACCGTCAAAACCTTTTACAAAGAAGCAGACCACATCCGGCTGCAACCCGAGAACCGCACCATGAGCCCTATCCTCGTGAAAGATGTTAAGATCATGGGCAAGGTGAAGGGCGTGTTCAGATACTTTAGTTAGTCGCCGTCGTGTTTAGCGGTTCCCTCGATTATTATGCGGCGTTGCCCGGCGGCAGGAACCGTTAAGCCACAGCCCGGCAGCACGGCAACATGTCAGTCCGGCAGCACGAAGCTGGGGCTTGGTGCAGAATGTTGATATTTGAACAGACTAGAGCCGGAGCGTGGCGCAGAATGTTGATATTTGAACAGGAAATTAGAAATTTCAAATTTGATACTTGAATTTAAGATTTGAAAGCCGATTTTGTTCCGAGTTTGGAATCCGAATCGGCTTTTATTGTTTTTTGCGCCGGAATGGGAACAAAATCTGAAATTTTCCGAAGTTTATTCCGAAATTGAAACAAACTTCGGATTTTTCGCGGTTATATTCCGAAACAAAAATAAACTTCGGATTTTCCACAATTATATTCCGAATCTAGAACAAAATTTGACTTTTTGTATATTTTATGCTATAATCGGAATACTATTTAGAGAGGGGTGATCGCTTTGGTTGAAAGAAAAGAATACCTTGCACAACTGGCGCAATGGAAAGACGAGCAGGTAATTAAAGTAGTTACAGGGATTCGCCGCTGTGGAAAATCCACATTATTATCACAGTTTCAATCCGAATTGAGAGAAACCGGCGTTTCCCGGGAGCAAATTGTTTCTGTGAACTTCGAGGATTTGAAATACGAGGAATTGCAGGATTACAGGAAATTATATGACTACCTGAGGGGTCGCCTCTGCAAAGGTAAAACGACCTACATCTTTCTTGACGAAATTCAAAAGGTCACTGATTTTGAAAAGGTTGTTGACAGTCTGTATGTGCAGCCTGATGTGGACATCTACATTACCGGCTCTAACGCTTACATGCTCTCCGGAGATTTGGCGACATCGCTTACCGGCAGATATGTTGAAATCAGAATGCTTCCCCTTTCCTATAAGGAGTTTCTGGAACTTACAGAACTTGACGAAGCCCATGCTTTTGCAGAATATATGAAAGTCGGCGGGCTTCCGTATGTTGCGGCGATGAACCGCTCCGATCAAAAGGTGGAAACATATTTAGAGGGTATTTACAACACCGTAATCGTCAAAGACATTGAGGATAGACAAAAAAGAAGGTTCGGTGACTCGGACAGCAGAAAAATTACGGATATTTTGTTGCTCAAAACCATTGCAAAATATTTGGCATCGGTGGTGGGAAATCCTGTTTCAATTCGCAGCATCACAAATTATCTTAACTCAAACGGCAGAAAAATTTCGCCTAACACCGTAAGCGACTATGTACGGGCGCTGACCGAGTCTTTTATCTTCTATCCGGCAGAACGGTTTGACCTTGTCGGAAAGCAACTTTTAAAGACAGGTCAAAAGTTATACATCGTAGATTTGGGTTTACGCAACCACATACTTCCGCGCAGCCAATATGATCTTGGATTTTCACTGGAAAATATAGTCTACTTTGAGCTTCTTCGGCGTGGTTATCGGGTTGCAGTCGGCAAAGGGGAGAATGCGGAAGTGGATTTTGTGGCGGAAAGGCAAGGCGCTTACGCCTATTTTCAGGTAACTGCCGATATGACCGCAAAGGAAACCTTTGATCGCGAGATGAAGCCCCTCATAAGCATAAATGACAACTATCCGAAAGTAATTCTCACTAATGAGCGGCTCACGGTAGGCAATTATAACGGCATACAGGTAGAAAATCTTCAGGACTGGCTGCTAAAAGAAGATAGTTAAAATCGGAATGCAATCCGAATTTCTCGATAGTTTATTCCGGAATAGGAACAAACTTCGGATTTTTCGCAATTATATTCCGAATTGGAAACAAAATCCGAGATTTCCGTCACTTTGTTCTGAAATCGGAGCAAAAGTTCGGCTTTGGATATTTTTTTACAGCACGATAATAATCGGCACCATAAGGGAGCAGACCAGGGATGCCGAAAGTCCGTTGCATAAGCCATAGACGATGGTATCCTGCCGGCAGGATCTTTCAATTATCGGCATACAGAGATCCATAGCAGCGATTCCCGGAACTGCGGTGGCTTCCAGGTAACCGAATTTCTGCGCAAGAAGAGGGATTCCGATGATTCCCGCCGTTTCCCTGATTACATTGTGCAGGAACGACACTGCGCTTGCTATCACATAGCCCGCCTCCGCGATTACCCCCGGCGCGTAGGTATACCAGCCGAAGCCCCAGCAGATTGCCAGCGCTTCTTTCATGCTAAAATCCGTTATCAGCGAGAAGATAACCCCTGCCATGGTGGTTCCCAAAACGAGCATCAGCGGCACCAGAATCACCTTTGCTCCCATTTTTTTCAGCTTTGATACGACCGCTCCATCGAGTCCCAAGCTGAAGCCTACAAATCCCATCAGGCAGCAAAGCCCCAGGATAATGGCGGTAGAGGTCGCGGAGTCAAAGACCCCATAGCTTTCCTTAAAGTTCGGTCTTATGACAAGGTAGCCTGCCAGCATTGCCACCGCCACGTCAATTGCAATGTACAGGGTGGTTTTAAGGTTATCCTTTTCCGAGATGGTTTTCCCGGCAAGACTTCCCCCTGCCACTTCAGCTCTTTTTTCGTCTGCTTCGGTCAGCTCCGCCCTTTCTTCGGAAGCCCCTGTGATTTTGTCGCCATACTTATCAAGTCTCATCACTTTGCGCATAATGCTGACGCAAATCATACTCAAGGCAATGGTAAGAACCGTTATAAGCACAGACTGAACCCCTATTGTGCCTAGGTTAGAGGTAACTTCCTCATTTGAGCCCATCCTTATTCCCATTATGAAAACAATTATATACATACTGATATTAAGGCCGCCATTTACCAC